>DASWHW010000116.1:0-17150 GCA_036397975.1 Bacteroidota bacterium | reverse complement strand
CGGATAGTTTGAATCGCACCAAAGTGGAATTGAAATTTGCGGTCGACGACGCTTTCCTTTCGCAAGCTACTCGTTTGAATCGCACCAAAGTGGAATTGAAATGGTTGTGTGGTTAGTTGTGGACTGTCTGCAAGATACGGTTTGAATCGCACCAATGTGGACGGTCCCGTAGGGAATTGAAATAGTCAAGATGCTTGTGGAGCTGACGCCCGGTCGCCAGTTTGTCGAATTCATGTCGGTCGAGCAGTCTGCCCGACAAACAGTTTGGATCGGATTACAGGAATAAAATATCCTGTGAACGATCTCCGTTCATGTTTGGCTGAGATCACATCGTTTCGGTCACCAAAATTGTCTGATCCAGCTTGTACGGGCGTGGTTTCAACATCGGTGCGTTTTCGTGTGACATCACGCATGAACCACCCGATCAAACTTCGATACTATGTTGCCGTCATTAAACAAAGATCGGGGGAGAAAAATGGAACCAGTTTTTGACTTAGTCGAGGCAATTAGTTTCGAGGTGACGGAATATGCGGACAGGTGTGGCAACGCACCGGTGGCGCTGACCGTCTCGCCGCAGTCGTATCGGCGCTTGCTTGAAATGAAAATGACGGAAGAGGATTCGCAAACACAGAGGAAAACCGCTCTGCGGTATGTGGCAATCGGAAACCACATGTTGAAGATCGTTATTGACGAAAGCCTGGCCGACAGCGAGGTCCAGGTCCTGTAGTTAATCCCCCACCGTTCAACTTCCACAGAAATTCTCCCGAGAAAACAAAAGAGCCAGGCAATCAATCGATACCCGGCCTTCGGTTGTTCCCTACTTTTTCTTCTAACCTTTTGGTCTGGGCGGCTTTCCTTTTTTCTTTCTAGAACGATCTTGATCCTCTACGAGGTCGTCGACCTCACTCTTTCCCTTGGTTTTTTTTACCGTTGATTGCTCTTCTCCTGCAGGGACAACTGTATTCGCCGCTTTTTCCTCACCATCAAAGAGGACCAGGTCGCTCGCGCCTGCAGAGTCCTCTGCCTCGGCGGCCACCTTTTCCTCTTCCTCCTCCGAAATCACCGCTGCAACATCACTGATGGTGTCCCCTGAATCCAGCCTGACGAGCCGAACTCCCTGTGTGTTTCTTCCTGCCACGCGAATCTCCGCGGCATCCTGACGATTCACGATCCCATTGGTTGTGACAATAACAATGTCATCGTTGTCTACCACTTCTCGGATTGCGATCATCTTGCCTGTCTTCTCACTCGTCTTCACCGTGATGATACCTTTGCCGCCGCGGTGACTTACACGGTATTCTTCCGTTTCACTACGTTTGCCGTATCCCAACTCTGTCACAACGAGAATGGATGTGCCGGTTCTGCGCAACACTACGGCACCAATAACCATATCATTCTTAGCAAGTTTGATAGCGCGAACGCCGGAGGCGGCACGACCCATGGATCGAACTTCCTGCTCGTGAAATCGAATGGCAACACCTCCGCGGGTCCCAATGACAACATCCTGCGAGCCATCTGTCAGGCGAAGATCCATGAGGCGGTCCCCTTTGCCAAGCCCGATCGCGGCGATCCCGCTCTTGCGTGGATTGCTGAATTCCGATAACGCCGTTTTCTTAATCATGCCCTTTTCGGTTACCATCAGGACGTAAAGCGGATCGGAGAAATTTTTAACGGAAACAAACGACGCGATCGACTCCTCTTGGTCCTTCGAGATAAGGGTAGCAATTGATTTCCCCCGAGAAGTTTTTCCTCCTTCGGGTATTTCAAACACCTTCAGCCAGTAACACTTCCCTTTGTCGGTAAAGAGCAGGACATAGTCGTGTGTTGCTGCGATGAACATGTGCTCGATAAAATCGTTCTCACGCGTTCCCGCCCCGGTACTGCCGCGTCCGCCCCGGGACTGTTTCCGGTAACCGCTCACCGGAAAGCGCTTGATGAGGCCGCTGTGACTAATCGTCACCACGACCTGCTCCTCCGCGATCATATCTTCAATGCGAAACTCTTCCGCTTTATATACGATCTCTGTTCGCCGCTCATCGCCATACTTTTTCTTCAGTTCCAGCAACTCGTCTTTGATGATTTGCATTTGGAGCTGTTTACTCTTAAGAATAGCCTTCAGGCGCTCAATAAGTTTTATCGTCTCACGATATTCCTGCTCAATCTTCTTCCGTTCAAGCCCTGTCAGCCGTTGCAATCGCATGTCGAGAATTGCCTTGGCCTGGATTTCCGATAACTTGAATTTCTTCATCAATCCGTTCTTCGCCGCCTCGGTGTCGCGTGATGCCTTGATCAGCTTGATGATCGCATCGATATTGTCGAGCGCGATGATGTAGCCTTCGAGGATGTGTGCGCGTTTCTCCGCTTCATCCAGTTCAAATTGTGAACGCCGAACGATGACAACATTGCGGTGTGCGATGAACTTTTCAACTATTTGCCGCAGAGTCAGAATCTGCGGCCTGCCATCAACCAGTGCGAGAGTGATGACGCCGAAGGTCGTTTGCATCAGGGTGTGTTTATAGAGATTGTTAAGAATAATCTCTGCATTCGCGTCACGCTTAAGTTCAATGACAACGCGAAGTCCGTCCCGGTCTGATTCGTCCCTGATATCTGAAATATCTTCCAACTTTTTTTCGTTGACCAGAACGGCGATGCGTTCGAGGAGGTTTGCCTTGTTCACCTGATATGGAATCTCTGTTACGACAATACTCTGGCGATCGCCTTTGCCGGTTTCAATGCTCGCCTTCGCACGAACGACGATCCTTCCCCGTCCGGTTGTGTAGGCGTCTTTCACGCCATCATAGCCGTAGATGATGCCTCCGGTCGGAAAATCTGGAGCCTTGATGAACTTCATCAGTTTCTCATCGGTCATCTTATCGTCCCCGATGAAGGCTATGCAACCGTCAATGACCTCGGAGAGATTGTGTGGCGGAATGTTTGTTGCCATTCCGACAGCAATACCACTGGTGCCGTTCACAAGAAGATTTGGGACCATCGCAGGAAGGACAGACGGTTCCTTCAGCGTGTCGTCAAAATTCGAAGTAAAATCAACGGTGTTTTTGCCGAGATCCTGGAGAATTTCCTCCGCGATTTTTGAGAGTCTGGCCTCTGTGTAACGCATTGCCGCGGGAGAATCGCCGTCCACAGACCCGAAATTTCCCTGACCATCCACGAGCATATAACGCATCGAAAACTCTTGCGCCATGCGAACCATCGTGTCGTACACAGCGGTATCTCCGTGTGGATGGTATTTTCCTAATACCTCACCCACGATGCGGGCAGATTTTTTGTAGGGACGATTTGAAGCAAGGCCGAGTTCGTGCATGCCGAATAATACACGCCGATGAACCGGTTTTAATCCATCACGGACATCAGGAAGGGCACGGGCAACGATAACCGACATCGAATAATCGATGTATGACCCTCGCATCTCATCTTCGATATCGACGGGGATGATTTTTTCGCTCAATGTTGCCATTCGTCGCTCAGTCTCTTTCTTTTCTGGGTTACGGGAATCGGGGGTATGTTACTGATGTGCTTTTTCTCGCGCGGTGTACAGGTGGAGGAATCCGTGAGATTCTCCTTGGCTGAGAGCGGTTTTCAGGTCGACAGATTTTGCAACAAAGACCGACACGTGGCCGATCTCTTCTTCGTGCTTTCTGTACCAAGTGCGATCAAAAAAATGGTCGCCGAGTGCAACCTTCGCTCCGACGGCAGGGTTGCCAAGCGTCAGCGATATCTCGCGCGAGTTGAAGATGTCCTGCAGGGTCATTTCGTCGTGGGCAAGACCAGTCCGGTGAAGGGTGTTCAGAACACGCAAGGCGTTCAATGGGGTTGGCTCGATTTCCACTCTTACTCGCTGCGATGTTGCGTTGTTGCGATTTCTTTCAACCGCGGTAACCACATACCGAACGTTGCTTTGGTTAAAGGCGTGCAACAGCTTTTCAATATTCATGAAGAACTCCACTGAAGACGACTGCGGTTATTTAGACATCAAGATTACGAACATATTTTGCATTTTTTTCTATGAAGTCCCGTCGCGGCTCCACCGCGTCTCCCATGAGAATGGAGAATGTGCGGTCTGCGTCGGCCGCGTTTTCAATAGTCACTTGAAGGATCGTTCTTGTTTCCGGATTCATCGTTGTGCTCCACAACTGTTCCGGATTCATTTCTCCGAGACCCTTGAATCGTGAAATCGCAACGCCGTTGGTGCTTGCTGCTGCGTCCATCTCTTCGTTTACTTCCTCCTCACCACTTTTCTTCCCTTGCGCAAGTCGCTTCACGACCTCTTCTCGCTCCTCTTCATCGTATGCGTAAACTTCCTGCTTTCCCTTTTTCAGCTTATAGAGTGGTGGCTGCGCTATATAAATATGCCCAAGCTCGATAAGCTGTTTCATGTAGCGAAACAAGAGTGTCAGCAACAATGTTCTGATGTGGGAACCGTCAACATCGGCATCGCACATGAGAATGATTTTTCCGTATCGTATTTTTGTCGGGTCGAAGTCCGATCCCACGCCAGCACCAATAGCAGTAAAGATATTTCTTATTTCCTCGTTCTCCAGAATTTTGTGGAGGCGGGCTTTTTCGACATTGAGGATTTTTCCTTTGAGTGGAAGTATTGCCTGGAACCGACGGTCACGCCCCTGCTTGGCACTTCCCCCCGCCGAGTCTCCCTCCACAAGGTACAATTCGCAGTGCTCCGGATCGTTGATGGAACAGTCGGCAAGCTTGCCCGGAAGACCGCCTGAACTCAAAGCGTTTTTTCGCCTTGTGAGGTCGCGCGCTTTACGCGCCGCCTCCCGCGCCTCGGCGGCACGTAACGATTTCTCCAGGATTCGCTTAGCGTCGCCAGGATTCTCTTCAAGCCAGGATGCGAGTGCAGCCCCGATAACACCTTCCACGATGCTCTTCACCTCGCTGTTGCCAAGCTTCGTTTTTGTCTGACCTTCGAACTGTGGTTCGGGAACCTTCACGCTGACCACGGCAGTGAACCCCTCCCGGAAATCGTCGCCAGTTAAGGTGATCTTTCCTTCCTTAACGATTCCATTCTTGTACGCATAATTATTCAGCTGGCGCGTTAGGGCTGTTCGAAAACCGACCAGGTGGGTTCCGCCCTCATGGGTATTGATGTTGTTGACGTACGTGAAAATGTTTTCGCTGTACTGGTCGTTGTACTGAAACGCGCATTCAACCTCGACCGCTCTGCCGGCCTCATCATTGTCGGAGCCAACAGCGTAGAATACCTTGCGCGTGATGGCCGGTCGGGTTGCATCAATATACTTTACAAATTCCACCAGCCCCCCTTTGAAGTGGAATTTCTCCGTTTCCTCGGTCTTCTCACGTTTATCGGTAATCGTGAGCGTGACGTCCGAATTCAGAAATGCCAATTCGCGAAGTCGCTCAGCTACTGTCTCGAACTTATACGTTCTGTTTTTGAAAATCTGTCCATCAGGGAGAAACGTTACCTTGGTACCCGTCTTCCCTTTTTCTGCTTTCCCAATGACTTTTACATCTCCCTGCGCGTGACCTCTCTTGTACTTTTGGAGCCAGACCTTCCCATCCCGCGACACTTCTGCTTCGAGCCATTCGCTCAGCGCATTGACAACTGAGACACCGACACCGTGCAAGCCGCCAGAAACTTTGTAGCTGCTTTTGTCAAATTTGCCCCCGGCGTGAAGAACAGTCATGACGATCTCTAGTGCCGACTTCTTTTCTTCTTTGTGGATGTCGGTCGGTATGCCCCGGCCATCATCAATGACCGTCACCGATCCATCTTCGTTGATGGTCACCGAGATATTCTTTGCGTATCCTGCAAGGGCTTCGTCGATCGAGTTATCGACGACTTCATAGACCAGGTGGTGAAGTCCACGAACACTAACATCGCCAATGTACATTGCGGGTCGCCGGCGAACCGCCTCCAACCCTTTGAGTACCGTAATATCTTGGGCTGTATATTCTTTTGCTATTTTCTTTTCTTCGGCTTTTGCCATACGTATTGTGTGATCTTTTCTCGTTTAGCGGAATCGAATATCCTGGATGACGTCTGTCCCTGCAAACCTGTTGATTTTCCTGATAATCTCTGCGCGTTTCATTGTCAGCTCTGCGCGCCAAGGGGCAGAACCCACGCTCACGTAAAGCACTTTGTTCTCAATTCGCACTGGTTTTGTAACACGAGCGATCGGTGCCCCCACGGCCTTTTCCCACGAGGTCAGGATGTCGTACTGACTGAGGGTCTTGGCAATCCCGAGCGTGTGCGTAAGCTGTTGCAAAGCCGTTCCCACCGGTGTGGGTGAGCCCTTAAGATTTCCTTTTCTTCTAGGCTTCCGTGCAGATGCCATTGCGCACCTTGAATCTCTTGTTCTGGCTATTCCATTGCATTGCGCTGTGAAACCGGGATTCCTCTGTCGACGTTATGATTGTCTGGCCGCACTCACGAATAATACTGATGAGATTGCGTGACCGTTGCTCGTCCAGCTCGCTGAAGACATCGTCGAGAATAAATATCGGGGCTTCATTTCTTTGTTCCCCCATAAGAACGAACTCGGCCATCTTCAGAGCGATTAACATTGTTTTGTGCTGCCCCTGCGATGCATATCTCTGCAGGTTGTTGCCGTTCAAAGTGAGGGCAAGATCGTCCCGGTGCGGACCTACAAGCGAAAGCCCACGCCGAATCTCTTCACCGCAAACCTCGCCGATCCTTTCCGACATCCTTATCTCAATTTCTTCAACGTTGGCCTCGGGATCCAATCCGTCAACTGTTGTCAAGCTCACTCCCGGAACTTCGTCCGCACCGGTGATCTTTCTATAGGAATCCAACAGTGGGCGTTTGAACTCATGAACGAATGCAAGTCGTCGCTGTATTATCCTGCTTCCGTACCTAACAATGCTCAGCGTCCACGGCTCTAACTCGGGTCCCTGACGGGATCCGGTCACTCTCATTTCACCAAGAATTCGGTTCCTCTGCCTAATCGCTCTCCGGTATTCAAGAAGATCTTCGAGGTAAAGGCGGCTAAGTTGCGAAAGAACCATATCCATGAACCGTCGCCGGTCCGCCGGTCCGCCAAAAGTAATAGCGCTATTTTCCGGGGAAAGGATAACGATTGGAAATCGGCCTACGACCGAGGAAAGTGATTCTGGGCGGGCATGATTAACTGTACAAACCTTTTCCCCCTGTTGGCGGTCATAGGCGACCCGCATGTGATGTTCAATTCCTGCATCGCTGAGAATTATCCCCTCAACGTCAAAGTTCTCAGCACCTAGCTGACAGGCCGTCGCATCGTTCGCCGCATAAAAACTTTTCGTTAGGCTTAAATACGAGACGGCTTCAACAATATTTGTTTTTCCTTCGCCATTCTGACCAAGCAGCACGTTCGTGCCGGGTGCAAACCGAATCGTCGTATCTGTATGGTTTCGAAAGTGTCGGAGCCGGATCAGTCCTAAGTTCATTCAACGGTTAATTGTCTTTCGCGTCATTTACTTTGCATGTTAGTTATTCAAGCGCACCGGCATCACGAGCATAAGAATGTCTTCACCGCTCTTTTTTTCCGCCGGACAAACAATCCCCGCTCGGGTGGGAGCGCTGAATTTGAATGTTGCTTGTTCTCCCTCAAGGTGAGAAAGAATGTCAAATAGATATGTCGCATTAAATCCTATCTCCATTGATTCGCCGCTATATTCTGACGGGACTGCTTCTTTTGCCTCACCTCCAAAATCTTGGTCCTGCGCGCTGATTGTCAGTCCACTTGTGGAAAGAGCCATCCGAACCTGGTGGGTTGTTGCGCTGGCATACAGTGCCACTCGGCGGACTGAATTCATAATCGCGTCTCGGTTCACCGACATCTCTTTATCATTATCAAGAGGAATCACGCTTTCGTAGTTTGGATATTTATCAGCAATGAGTTTTGAGGTCAACACAGTATTATCAAAAACAAATCGGACATGAGTTTCACTTACACTCACTGTACAATTTCCCTGATCAAGGGATTTTCCAGCGAGTGTCAGAGCTTTTGAGGGAATTATTATGTCTCGCTCCAGCGGTACAGCTTTTGACATGTTCTTCGTCAACCTAACCAATCGGTGTCCATCAGTTGAGACTGCTCGTAATTCCTTGTTCTTTGATTGAAGAAGAACGCCCATCATTGCGGGACGCAATTCGTCTGTGCTCACTGCAAATGCCGTGCAGTCTATTATTTTTTTTAGGTCTACACTGTCCACGGTAAATTCATTTTTTGCCTCAAATTCCTCGACTGGCGGAAACTCTTTTGCATCCTCTCCAGTTAGTGAATACTTTCCGGTTTCTGTCGTAATTAAAATTTTTGAAGAACTTGAATCTGTCACAACTGTTAGCGGAGTATCTGCCATTGCTCTTACTGTATCAACTATTCGTTTTCCCGGAATTGCAATTCTACCGTCTTCACTTCCTTTTACCTTCAGAGAAATGGTAAAATTTATTTCCAAATCTGTTGCCGACATCGTCAACATGTCGCCGGTCAGATCGAACAACATACATTCGAGAATAGGCATTATTGATCGAGCTGGTATGACCCCACCAATTTTTTGCAGCGCACGCTGTAATTCTGAACTGTTGGCAGTAAACTTCATTTTTTTCTCCTTCAGGTAGGCTTTGTGGGAGCAAAAAACACGCGGAAAACCCTAATAACGTACGTTTTTTAGCGAAAACATTCAATCTTTGGTGTATATAATAATAGATAATATATTACTTAAATAAATAGAGTACTTATAATAATGGTGTGGATATGTTGAAAGGTAATTTCTTACAGTTGTTAATTATATGTTTTTGAATTGGATAAACAATTGGGACATGAAGGATATTATCAGTGATAGAAGTGTTGATTAACCCAGGAATATCCACGAAAAACCAACGTCGTCGTGAGACCAGTATTATTGGAAGACATTACCAACCCTCTATTAACACAAACAAACAAGTAGCTGACACAGTCATTCACACATTATAAACAATTCAGATTTTGCCAGTTATATGTAACTTACGACGCAGTTGAACAACATTCGCTTGAAACTTTGGATCAAGCTTCATCTGATCTTCGACAGACTGATAGGCATGGATAACGGTGCTGTGGTCTCTCCCTCCAAAATGCAACCCAATCGTTTTCAGAGAGGAATTAGTGAGTTCCTTCGTTAAGAACATCGCAATTTGTCGTGCCGATACAATTTCCTGTTTTCGAGTTTTTGCGCGCAAAAGATCTTCAGGAATAGAAAAATAGTCAGCCACTATCCGCTGAATATCCTCAATTGTCACGGGTGACTTTATTTCTCCGACGACGACCTTAAGAACATCCCGAGCAAGATCAACAGTTATTTTTTTTCCCTCCAAGGAGGCTTTGGCTAACAAGCTAATTAGACAGCCCTCTAGTTCTCGAATATTTGTTGTTACGTTGGTTGCAATACATTCTATCACATCTTGGGGTAGATCGATTCCATCATCCTCACTTTTCTTGTTGAGGATAGCAATGCGAGTTTCAAGGTCCGGTGGTTGTATATCTGAAGTGAGTCCCCATTGGAACCGTGAAAGGAGCCGGTCATCAAGTCCGCGCAACTCCTTCGGGGGACGGTCAGAGGATAAAATTATTTGTTTTCCGATTTGATGGAGTTCGTTGAATGTGTGAAAGAAGTTATCCTGAGTCTTTTCTTTGCCGGAGAAAAACTGAATGTCATCGACAATCAAAATATCCATACTGCGATAAAAACTCGAAAAGTCTGATATACGATCACTCTGGATTGCATCGACAAACTCAACCGTAAATTTTTCGCTAGAGACGTAGATTACTCGCTTTGCTTTGTCATTCGCAAGTGCTGCGTTCCCAATTGCCTGCATGAGATGGGTTTTTCCGAGGCCAGTCCCACCGTAAATCACAAGCGGGTTGAACGATGTTCCGCCAGGGTTGTTGGCAACCGCGGAAGCGGCTGCCCGTGCGAGCTGATTACTCTCCCCCTTAATGAAATTCTCAAACGTATAGCGTTGGTTCAAGAAGGTTTGATACGCGCTTTGTTCAGACGCACCAATCCCACGTCCGGTCAGTCTAAATGATCGAGGCTGAGGTGGCATCGGTTTCTCTTGCCTGATTGGTGCCAATGGCCGTTGAAACTCTGGTTCAGGAGAGTGGTCTTCAGATCGAATGGAATACTCGAGGCCAGCCTCATCGCCAAGGACACGGACGATTGTTTGGTTGATCAATCCATTGTAGTGCTCCTCGAGCCAATCGTAAAAGAACTGACTTGGCACCTGAATAGTTAATTGTCCGGCACTAAGCTTGAGAGGCACAATTGGCTCAAACCACGTCTTGAAGCTTTGACTGTTTACGCTGTCCTTTACAAGATCAAGGCATGCGATCCAGACCCCTTTTGCCTGATCAACTTCCGACGGTTGTTCAATCGATGTTTCCATATTTGCAGCAAGAGTTTAGAGGGTTATCAACAAGGTTTGTCTCACTTATCCACAAAAATATCCACAAGAGACGAAATGACGAACACAATTGCCCGTCTGGAGGAAAATGTTTTCCACAAGAATCCCACCAGCGAAAGTTCATACCTACAAACAACTTAAACGGTTAATGCCGATTTATCCACAAGACAAAGAAGAAGGTCAACTCCACTCGAATTCGACAATTCAGGAAGAGTGAGAAGTTGAGGAACGCAAAACGCACAAGTTATCAACACTGGGAGAACTCACTGGCCGGAAGTAGATAATAATACACACATTGCTGTCACGCAAGCACTTTTCATAATATTTTATCCCGAATCGATTGTTTATAATTTGAAATCTTCATACTTTTCATAGCTACAGAATAAAGATTGAGTTTCTTTTGGAGATGGAAGCATGAAGCGCACATTCCAGCCACATAATCGAAAAAGAAAAAACACTCATGGGTTTCGGAAGCGAATGGCAACGAAAACAGGTCGGGCTGTTCTCGCCCGGCGTCGTGCTCGTGGTCGCAAGAAACTGACCGTGAGTGACGAACGATAACCCCGCAATCCAGCAACGTCTACGTGGTGGTGGCCTCCGTAAAGAAGAAATTCTCAGAGGCTATTCAGTCTTTCGAACAGTCCTCAGATCCGGGAACAGGATCGACGGAGAGATAGTCCGCTGTACCTATATGAGAAATCTCCAGCTCAATGCTGGCTGGCATTTTGGTTTCAGGGTCTCTTCCCACTTTTATAACGCAACCCAGAGAAATCGTACCAGGAGGCTCTTCCGTGAGGCCATTGCTGGTCAACGGCGCACTTGGCAGTCGTCAAACGTAAACCTGAGCATAATACTTGAGCCTCGCCGTGGGATTCTTCTCAGATTCCGGCTCGTCGATATCGAGGAGGATATTGAAAGAATTTGTATAACGCTGATGGATGAATTTAGCGACCTATGAAGGGTATTGTTATCAAAGACGTTGCGATAGTTGTGATTAGGGCCTACCAGGCTATTATTTCCCCACTCCTCCCTCCCAACTCGTGCAGATTCTATCCGTCGTGCTCACAATATGCGATTGATGCTGTGTCAAAACATGGCTCGGCAAGAGGACTCTTGCTGGCAATAAAACGGGTTGGGAAATGTCACCCGTACCATCCAGGCGGATACGACCCCGCCTGACTATATTAAGAACCCCAATAAGAATGTTACGAGAAAATGGATAAGCAAACCATAGTTGGATTTGTTCTGATTGCCGCAGTCTTGATGGTGTGGATGTGGACAAACGCCCCCAAGCCCGGTGAGCATGGCCCTACGACCGACACAGTGGCGACGAAGGCAATATCAGCAAAGCGGGACACCGTCCCCATCCCCGCCAAACCAAAAGAGTTGACTGAGACTGATACACTTGGCTCAACGTTTGCTCCCCTAGTCGGAGGCAGAGAAAAAGTTCTAATAGTCAAAACAGATCTCTACACAGCCGAAGTAACCACGAAGGGTGGGCTCCTAAGGAAATGGGAGTTGAATAAGTATAAAACTTGGAATAAGTACCCGGTCCAAATGGTTTCCCCCGATCGCGGCGGGAATTATAGTCTTGTCTTCGCAACCAAAGAAGGGAAGCTCGTTAACACACGTTCTCTTCAATTCAACGCAAGCTTCAGGCCTTGGGAAAGGATCGAACTCAAGGGAGAAGACTCTCTTAGCATTGATCTTGCTCTGAACGTGACGCCGTCCTCGCGGATTGTAAAGAGGTTTGTCTTCAAGAATGGGCAATACACTTTTCAAAGTCGCATCGAGTTTGTGAACATGCAGGACATAATTGCAAACTATGAGTACGCGATCACCTGGGAAAACGGTCTTCCCTATGCCGAGCACAATAGTGTTAATGAAGCGGGATTCTCGCAGGCATATGCGTTTGCGGGGGGAGAGAAGACCGAGCTTGATGCGTCGGATGCGGGGGTAAAGGTTGACGAAAAATTCAACGGCGATGTGGATTGGCTCGCAATCCGAAACAAGTACTTTGCTGTGGCGCTTATTCCAGAACAGAAAGGAAATAACGGTTTTGAATTGGAAGGTATTAATATCCCTCAGGAAAACAACGGGGTGAGAAAAGAATACTCAGTGTTTTTCAAAATGCCATTCAAGGGTAACCCACAACAGTCGGAAACCATGACGGTGTTCTTAGGGCCATTGGACATGGAGGTCATTCAGCCACTTAACCGAAACCTTGAAAAAATCATCAGCTTAGGTGCAGCCTGGGTTATTAGGCCGATCGCGGAGTACATCTTACTTCCGATTTTTGGACTTCTGAAATCCTTCATCCCGAACTTCGGCATCGTTATAATCGTGTTTTCGATCTTGATTAAGGTTGCTCTCAACCCCCTGTCCAAGACGAGCATGAAGTCAATGAAAAAAATGCAGGCGCTTCAGCCCATGATGGGGGAAATTCGGGAGAAGTACAAAGACGATCAGCAGAAGATGAATCAACAGATCATGAGTTTGTACAAAGATTACGGCGTGAACCCAGCCTCGGGCTGCCTGCCGCTCATTCTACAAATGCCGATCCTTTATGCGCTTTACAACATTTTCAGCTCATCCATTGAACTAAGGCAAGCCGCATTCTTCGGATGGATAACAGATCTCTCTATTCCGGACGTGCTCTTCACCCTGCCCTTTAAGCTTCCATTCTTCGGCATTAATGAGTTCAGCGGACTTGCCCTTGCGATGGGCCTAACGATGTTTATTCAGCAGAAGATGACGGTGACGGATCCACGGCAAAAGATGATGGTATGGATGATGCCGCTGATGTTGACCCTTCTATTCAATAGCTTCCCCTCTGGATTAAACCTCTATTACTTTGTTTTTAATTTACTTTCTATTGGACAGCAGTATCTTACAAACAAGGACGTAGCAAAGGAACCCTTGAAGAAGATCGATCCGCAAAAAAGGAAACAAGGATTTTTGGAACGTCTTGCAAGAAATGTTCCGAAGGTCAAGTAACAAGAGGATCGTGTTCAAGATAAAAGAAGCCCGCACAAAGTACGGGCTTCTTTTGTTTGCGTCGAAGGAGTTTGAAACTCGGCGATGAAATCTGTAAGTTAGTGGTTCACCATGAAGCTTGCTCCGGAAGATACAATCGTCTCAATAGCCACACCTGTTGGCGAGGGCGCGATCTCTATTGTTCGCGTCAGCGGACCAATGGCCATTCCATTTTGCGACGGAGTATTTGTTGGGAGTGTAAAGCTAGCCGACACACCCGGTTACACGATTCGTCACGGCACGATCAGGCGGGAGGATCTGAGTATAGTTGACGAAGTCCTCGTATCTGTCTATAGGGCACCGCACTCCTACACTGGCGAAGACTCCGTCGAAATCAGTTGTCACGGGGGAATGCTCGTAACGGCGGAAGTTCTGAAAGCCGTTCTAAAGGTGGGCGCCAGGCAGGCACAACCAGGTGAATACTCGAAGCGAGCATTCCTGAATGGCAAGATAGATTTGTCAAAGGCCGAAGCAATTGCGAGCATAATTTCTGCTCGAACCAAGACGGCCTTGCGCATCTCAGTTGAACACCTTGAAGGTCGGCTTCAAGAGAAAGTGGACGCAATCAGGGCGGATCTGATCGATCTCTGCTCTGTTGTGGAGCTTGAGCTTGACTTTGCAGGCGAGGACGTTACGCTGCTGACGTCCACCGAAATTCTCCATAAATCATCTCTTGTCAAGCGATCAATCGAGGAACTGATATTTGCGTTTGAGAACGGACGGCTCTTACGTGAGGGGGCTTCGGTTGTCATAACTGGAAGTCCAAACGTTGGAAAATCTAGCCTCTTCAATAAACTCCTTAATACAGAAAGAGCAATAGTTTCACACATCCCGGGGACAACGCGCGATCTCCTGGAGGAAAACCTCACATTGAACGGGATATTGTTCAGATTAACTGATACGGCTGGCATTAGAGAATCGGACGATATCATTGAATCTCAAGGTGTTTCCAGGGCTAGGGCAAAGGAGACTGCATCAGACATTTCCATTGAAGTCATCGATGGAGCGAATGAACGGGAATCGATCGACATTCCTAAGAGCAACGGAGATCAGAGACACAGAATAATCGCAATCAATAAACTCGATCTCTTAGATCAAAAGGTGAGACAGAAGTGGAAAGCTCGAACCGGATCGAAGGGAGTTCTGATTTCTGCGAAGACTGGAGAAGGTTTGGAAAATCTCACTAGGAGGTTGTGTGAGGTAGTATCAGACAACGGAATCGTTGATTCTGAAGTGACAGTTGGAGCGACCACTCAACGGCAGCGAGATGCACTTGAGTCGGGTTTACGTCACATTGAAGATGCCCAGAACGTGTGTACGAATAATGGTGGAAGTGAACTAGTTGCATTTGAACTTAGAGAGTGTCTTTCTTCGATTTCTGAGATTACTGGTGAAGTAACGACGGACGAGATCCTGAACAGGGTTTTCGGTCAGTTTTGCATAGGGAAGTGAGATGTTTCACGTGACACACTCAACGAATAGAGACCATTATGATGTGATTGTTGTGGGTGCAGGCCATGCAGGGGTCGAGGCATCTCTTGCCAGTGCTAGGATGGGGTGTCTCACAGGCCTACTTACAATGGATCCCGCAGCGATAGGTAGAATGTCTTGTAACCCAGCAATCGGCGGAACCGCAAAGGGGCATCTGGTTAGAGAAGTTGATGCCCTAGGGGGAGAGATGGGGCTTCTCGCCGATAAGACTGGGATTCATTTTCGGATCTTAAACAAATCGAAAGGGCCGGCTGTTTGGTCACCAAGATGCCAAAACGACCGCGCAATGTACTCGCTTCAAGCCAGGAACATCGTCAATGGGCAAGCCAACCTAGCAGTCCTAGAAGGCACCGTAGAAGATTTTTATGTTAATGGGAGATCAATTGCCGGGGCGTTACTTGCGGACGGGAGATTGATTCGCTGCAAAGCTCTTGTAGTTTGTAGCGGGACTTTTCTTAACGCAGTAATGCACACTGGGATGTCAAGCCATGAGGGAGGGAGGTTTGGGGAGAGGGCAGCAACCAGACTAACCGATCGCTTACGCAGTCTTGGTTTTGTTACGGGGCGCCTTAAGACTGGGACACCTCCGCGCCTGAGATATAGCTCGATTGAACTTTCATCGATGGAAGAACAGCACGGTGACAACCCACCCACCCCCTTTTCCTTTAGGACCACTCACATCAAAAATGAACAGATACCCATGTATCTTACTTACACAAATGAGGCTACTCATGACATCCTTCGCGAAGGCTTTAATGAGTCGCCAATGTTTATGGGTAGGATCAAGGCAATTGGTCCTCGATATTGTCCCTCAATTGAGGATAAGATAAACCGCTTTGCTGAAAGGAATCGCCACCAAATCTTTCTTGAGAGGGAAGGATATCAATCCGATGTTGCATATGTCAACGGTTTCTCTACGAGCCTCCCTGAACACATCCAACGACGGGCGTTGCAGACTGTACCTGGTCTTGAAAACGCTGAGATGATCCGACCGGGGTACGCGGTCGAGTACGATTACTTTCCCCCTCATCAACTCGAACATACACTTGAATCGAAACTTGTGAAGGGTCTATTCTTTGCTGGCCAAGTAAATGGAACGAGCGGCTACGAAGAAGCCGCAGCACAGGGATTAATGGCAGGGATAAACGCGGCCTTAGGCATTAGACGCGAGAACCCATTGATCATTAAGAGAAACGAGGCCTACATTGGAGTTCTGATCGATGACTTGATCAACAAAGGGACAGATGAGCCCTATAGGATGTTTACATCGAGAGCCGAACATCGTCTTTACCTTAGGGCCGACAACGCAGACTCTCGGCTAATGAGAAGAGGTTACTCCATTGGAATTGTCTCTTCTGGAACAATCAAAACGTTGAATGGTAAAGAGCAAGAATCAAGAGCACTCTTTGACTTCTTGAAAGAAACAAAAGTGTCGCCAACAGACATAAACGGGTTGTTACGTGACGTAGGAGGGGATGAAATATCTGAGTCAGAATCACTCCTGCAGATTGTCAAAAGACCGCGCGTCTCGATCCAAAACATCCTTGACTTGGAGCGTTTCAGAAGCAGTAAAGGGCCCAGGTTTTCTGCAAACAAGATGTCAGTTATTGAAAAAGTAGAAATCGAAATCAAGTATGAGGGGTATCTTAGGCGACAGGCAGAGCAGATCAAGAACCTTGAAAAGGTTGAGTCCATGTCAATTCCAGACGATTTTGATTTCAAGAACGTCTCCTCCTTGAGCAGTGAGGGGAAAGAGAAGATGGGCAAGATTAGACCCAGAACGGTAGGTCAGGCGTCTAGGATCATGGGTGTGACGCCTTCAGACATATCGGTCATAATGATATCCCTGGCAAAGCTGCGTTTCACGTGAAACCTATTACCTCATCTACAGGACTGGCCTACGAACATCTGGCACTAGTTAGACAAACATGCGCATCTAACGGCTTGGAGTTGACCGAGACTCAGCTTAATAGGCTTGGTCAATATGCGGCCATTCTCTTGACTTGGAATGAAAATGTGAACCTCGTTTCTCGGTCTGCTACTGATTCAGTGGTTCTCTCCCACATCATTCACTCACTAAGCATCTTGTTTAGGATTGAAATTCCCCCATACTTCCGAATGTTGGATCTGGGAACCGGAGGAGGCTTGCCCGGAATTCCAATCTCGATTGCTCGGCCAGATCTAC
>DASWHW010000115.1:0-17249 GCA_036397975.1 Bacteroidota bacterium | reverse complement strand
CCTGCAAGAGAGAAGCTGCGGCAACAGGCTCAAGGCGGCCGGTTGCAAAGTAATCCAGAAAGAAAAGCGGCCGCGCACCACACGCGAGAATGTCATTTACGCAGTGGTTCACAAGATCCTGACCGACGGTGTCGTGCCGGTTCATTCTCTGGGCAACCAATAGCTTTGTCCCAACTCCATCAACACTTGAGACGAGCACCGGGTGTCGATACCCTTCAAAACGTGCATCGTAGAAAGCACCGAACGCACCTATGTCGCTGAGGACCGCCTTCGAAAAGGTGGGTCGAACAGATTTTTTGATGCGACGGACAAAGTCATCACCATCGGCAATGTTGACGCCCGAGCGAGCGTAGGTAAGACCCAAGAGAAGTACAACGTGTTAGAGATTTTGAATTGCTTTGGCCAATAGTAGACATTATTTACTCTAATTGCAATATAGGTTTTTCCGGAAATTTTCTTCTGAGAATCTCCATTTCGCTTGAATGATTCTCCATCCAATGTTATATTGCACTACACTTATAATTCCTTGCATGAGAACAGTAACCCTACGTTCAGGAAATGCGGTTGGTGTAGGGAAGATCCTGTGTCTAGGAAGAAACTACGCAGAACACGCTCGGGAAATGGACAGTGAACTCCCTGAATTCCCCATCGTGTTCCTCAAGCCATCAACCGCTCTGCTCGCGGATGGCGGCGGCATCAAAATCCCTTCGTTCTCCAGCGAACTCCATCACGAAGTAGAACTCGTTGTTCTTATTGGGAAAGAGTGCCGGAACATTGCCCTGAAGGATGCATGGGATCATATCGCCGGCTACGCGGTAGGTCTTGACATGACACTGAGGGATGTTCAGACCGAGGCAAAAAAACGTGGCCTGCCATGGAGCGTGGCAAAAGGGTTTGACACTTCTGCTCCTATTTCTACAATAGTGGAAAAAAGTGCAGTTCCGAATCCAAGTGAGTTGTCGTTGTCTCTCTCCGTAAATGGCAAAATCCGACAGAATTCAAACACAAACAAGATGATCTTCTCTATAGATCATGTGGTATCATATTTGTCATCTATCTTTACTCTAGAGCAAGGGGATCTCATTTTTACCGGAACACCGGAAGGTGTTGGTGCAGTTGTACCCGGGGACATTCTGGAAGCCAAACTTGAATCGGTTGGAACTCTGCGTGTGCACGTGGAACATGCCGCTTAAAGAAACGTAGATGGAATGGGCGCGTGGGATCCGATGATCATTGATCGCAAAGGATTCACCAGCCATGGCAAAAATAATCGCGGTGGCCCTCCCAAAAGGAGGGGTCGGAAAGACTACTACCGCTGTTAATCTTGCAGCAAGTCTCGCCGTCGCCGAGCAACGGACGTTGCTTATCGATATGGATACGTTCGGTGCTTCGGGCCTCTCTCTCGGATTCACCAACGGAACTATCAAGGCGGGATTGTACGAGGTATTTAACTTCGTCGCTGGCATCCAGTCTGCGATCCACAAGACTGAACTTTCATTCCTCGATATCATCCCGATAAACGTACAATCGTTGCATGCCGAAGAGCGACTCACACGCCTTGCCGACAACCGCTCAATGCTGAAAAATTTTCTTCGCGGGATTGTCCATCATTACGATTATATCATTCTGGATTGTCCCCCCGTTTTGCGTGGCCTTTCGACGAATGCCCTTACAGCCGCAGACTCAGTGCTGATGCCTGTCAAATCCGGCCACTTTGCGCTTGATGCAGTCGACAAACTGTTTACGTATCTCGCGTGGATTCGCGAGGTTGCCAACAAGAATCTTCAGGTTGAAGGGATCTTGATTACCATGCATGAACCGAACACCCGAGTCACTGACATAACGATGAGGGAATTGCAAGCAAAGTATCGTCGGCATATGTTCAGAACATTCATACCAAAAAACATATCACTAGGGGAAGCAAGCTTCTACGGGAAAGCAGCAATTATGTACAAAGTGAACTCACGCGGTTCCGTTGCCTACCTTACCCTCGCAAGAGAGATCATTGCACACACACGCGAAGAACAAACATTGAAAATCGAGCCATCGATTGTACAGGCTGCTGCTCCGCAGACGCAAACGGTGATATGAGGTAGATGAAGGATCAAGCGTTGAAGTATGTCGTGTTGCTGGCAGTTTGTGGATTTTGCACCTTCTTTGTACCCCGGACGATAGCTGTCCTCCCCCCGCCTCCAACATCTCCTGTCCCTCCTTCGATCGCCACACTCTATGATACAATCGCAACAGACCTCGGCGACTATGCGTGGCCAATCGATGCGGGACCGAAAATTACATCGACGTTTGCGGAATATCGAGCAACGCATTTTCATGGAGGAATTGATATCGGAACCGGAACTCGAACTGGTTTTAAAGTTTACGCGTCCCGCAATGGTTTCGTTGAAAAGATTCGCGTCAGCCCGGTCGGCTATGGAAAGATCCTTTATTTACGGCACGCGGACGGATACCAGACTACTTATGCCCACTTGGACCGATTCAGTCCAACCCTGAATGAGCGAGTGCACCGGGAGCAGAAACTGAAGGAACGTTACCCCGTCACCATTGCGTGCTCCCCGGACGAATACCCCGTCAGGAAAGGAGACGTGATCGGCTACAGCGGTGAAACGGGCGCTGGATCGCCGCATCTCCATTTTGAAATTCGGGACCCGAACAATAATTTTGTAAATCCGTTGCTTGGCGAAAATGTGTTGGTGAAGGATCAAATTCCTCCCACTATCTACAAGCTCGGAGTCGTACCTCTTGACGCGGCCTCGGCAGTGGATGGCGACTGGGGTTCGCGTACCTACAAACCTAAAACTCTTTCAGCAAAAAAATTCAAACTCTCGCAACCAATTCATATCACCGGGAGGGTCGGGTTTGCAGTAAGTGCGCGTGATCGCAGCGCGGAGTTCTGGATGCGTGGGGTCTATCGTCATCGCCTTTTTATCGATGATTCTCTTTTGTTTGAAGTAAAATTAGACCGTGCACCAAACGACGACGCACACCAAATTCAACTCTATTACGAACCCGATTTCTTGTTGGACGGGGCGGGCAAATTCGAAAGGCTCTATGTTGATTCCCCAAATGCTCTTCCTTTCTATCGACCTCGAGGAGATACGAGTGGTGTAGTCTGGTCTGAGAGATTTGTTCCAGGGCCACATCGACTTCGAATCGTTTCGAGCGATATCTGCAACAATGAATCCGAACTGACAGCAACTGTCATCTTCAATCACCCTCCGGCTCCTCACCTTGAGATCGAAGGAAGCACATTACGGGGCTCCCTTCTCCCTGCAGAGAATCTCGAGAAGATCCATATCTCCGCAAAAACATTGACATCCAAGAAGTGGCGCCGGATAACCTATAAGGTTGACGAACGAAAGAAGGGGGACTCGATCAGTATCCCGCTCAGGGCAAACCACGTTGAAGTTCTGAAGATCATTGCAGAAAACAAATGGGGTTCACAGTCTCTCCCGCTTATTAAGTTTCTTTCC
The DNA here is from genome assembly GCA_036397975.1 of Bacteroidota bacterium. Taxonomy (GTDB): domain Bacteria; phylum Bacteroidota; class Ignavibacteria; order UBA10030; family UBA6906; genus SZUA-287. The sequence goes on along the minus strand of DASWHW010000115.1, from coordinate 13,761 downwards.
CCTCCACAGGGAAAACCCGGTAGAATTACGGTGACACGGGAAATAGGACGAGAGTTTGTTCGGATTATAGTTACGACCGACGAGGTCTTCGATGTAGCCCCTACGGCGATGTTGTACGAAGGCGAACATCGAAGAGAGCTCGTCCTTCAACCCAAAGACGTGAATGAGTACGTGGTTGTATTTCGCCCTCTCGAAACGTATTCTGGCGCTCGCCGCTTCGTTGTTGACGCGCTTATCAATGGAAACGAGGTTTATGGCCTGGAAGAGTTTAGTATTTATCCGATCATTGCAGGGCGAGCCGACACCCTGCTTATCGATGGCGGACAATTGCGTTTGTCATACGTCCCTTCAACCGCATTGAAAACGTTCTTCTTGCAGGTTTCGAAATCGCTCACTAAACAGGGAATCATCTACGATCTTTCTCCGCTCCGGACTGTTCTTCAACAGCCGCTGAACGTTGAAGTGCGGATCGATTCAATGAGAAGAGGACAAGGCCTGTACTTCGATGATCAGCTCGTCGCTCGGGGGGACTCGACAAACGGGTTGGCAGCAAGCATGCGATACGATATTAACACGATTGGGATTCTCACAGACGATATCCCGCCACGCATCACCAATGTCCGGATTCGAAAAATTACAAAAACACGACCGTCGGTATCATTCTCGTTCAGCGATGATCTATCCGGCGTTGAATATAACGAGCTAAAAATGTACATTGACGGCGAATTTGTTGTGCCGGAAATAGATGGAGAGCACCACCGGGCTTCCTACATCGCGCAAGAGCCACTCGCAAAAGGAACACACCTCCTCACAATCCGCATGAAGGATAAAATGGGCAACAGCGTAGACCTGCAACGACAGATAGATATCTTGTAAACACCGCCCATCCTGGTCACTTTGTCACCCGATTCGCAATGCTGAACGGAGCATCATCGTTGTCTGAAGATTCACATTCCTCACTGGAAAAAATCTACTCACCACATGAAGTAGAACAAAAATGGTATGCCCACTGGGAGAACAACGGGCTATTCCATTCTTCGGTTCATCCGGAGAAAAAACCGTATACCATCGTCATCCCTCCTCCCAACGTCACCGGCGTTTTGCATATGGGACATATCTTGAATAACACCTTGCAGGATGTCTTTATCCGTTATGCACGAATGACCGGTTATGAGGCTTGTTGGATTCCAGGGATGGATCACGCGGGAATTGCAACTCAGAATGTTGTTGAGCGCGATTTGATCAAGCAGGGGAAAACACGCCACGATCTTGGTCGGGAGCTGTTCCTTGAAAAGGTCTGGGAGTGGAAGAAGCAATACGGCGGCGTCATCATTCAGCAATTGAGGACACTCGGCAGTTCCTGTGATTGGGATCGCGAGAAATTCACCATGGATGAGCCGTTGTCTCAGGCGGTACAAGAAGTGTTCATCCGCCTTTTTGATGAAGGTCTCATCTACCGCGGCAAGTATATCGTCAATTGGTGCCCAAAAGACCACACTGCTATCAGCGATGACGAAGTAGAACACAGCGAACAACAGGGAAAGCTCTACTATGTGCAGTACCCCATCGACGCAAATTCATTTGCGACCATTGCAACGACACGACCGGAGACCATATTAGGCGATGTCGCAATCGCTGTTCATCCAGGCGATGAACGATACACTTCGCTTGTTGGTACGATCGCGCAGGTTCCCATTGTGAATCGGCCAGTCAGCATCATTGCTGATGATTACGTCGACCCAAAATTTGGAACGGGAATGGTGAAAGTGACCCCGGCCCATGATCCAAATGATTACTACATCGGACAACGTCACAACCTCCCTCAGTTGAACATCTTCGATATCTCGGCGAAGTTAAATGACACCGTCCCCGAGGAGTACCGTGGACTCGATCGCTTTGAAGCGCGTAAGAAAATTGTAAAAGAGCTTCAAGAACAAGGGCTCCTTCTTAAGATAGAAGATCATTCGCACAGCGTTGGGAAATGCTATCGATGCAACACTGTCATCGAGCCTTATCTTTCCGACCAATGGTTCGTAAAAATGAAACCCCTCGCAGAACCCGCGCTCAGCGTGGTAGCAAATAGAACAATCAAATTCTATCCTGAACGCTGGACGCGTGTCTACGAACACTGGATGAACAACATCCGCGATTGGTGTATTTCGCGACAACTCTGGTGGGGACATCGTATCCCCGTCTATTATACGCCCGAGGGTACTTTCACCGCGGCACGAAGTGAGGCCGAGGCACGAGGAAAACTCGGGATATCGGAGTCGACTCCGCTACGTCAGGATGAAGACGTACTTGACACATGGTTCTCCTCCTGGCTCTGGCCATTCTCCGTTCACAATTGGCCAAATCATTCCCAACACAAGACTGAAGCCGATCTTCGATACTATTACCCTACAGAGACTCTCGTTACCGGGCCGGACATTATCTTTTTTTGGGTGGCTCGAATGATCATGGCGGGGTTGAAATTCGGTCCATCTTTTACCGGCACGAACAAGCCTTCAGCAAACGTCCCTTTCCGCAATGTCTATTTTACAAGCATTATTCGGGACGAGAAGGGACGAAAGATGTCCAAGTCCTTGGGGAACTCGCCCGAACCATTGGACCTGATTAAGGAATATGGAGCGGATGCAGTTCGGTTCACCATTCTCTATCTCGCGCCCCTCGGCCAGGATGTTCTCTACTCTGCTGAAAAAAATGAGATCGGTCGGAACTTCGCGAACAAGATCTGGAACGCTGCACGCTTCCTTCTAATGAACCGTGGTCAGCTTGAATTGAAGGCCGGCCATTTCTCTGACACGGCAGGCTTCAAGCTTGACCATGCGGATCTCGCAGATCGGTGGATAATTTCCCGCTTCAACTCGACCGCATCCGAAGTGCTCGGCGCACTGAGAGACTTTGAAATCAATAAAGTCTCCAAAGCACTCTACGATTTTCTCTGGCACGACTACTGCGATTGGTATTTGGAAATGGTCAAATCCAGGTTGTATGGTGAGGAACCACTATCAACGAAGAAAGTCGTCCTGCAACGTGCCTTGGATATTTTCGACGGCTCGCTGCGCCTGCTGCATCCGTTTATGCCCTTCCTCACGGAAGAACTGTGGCAACATATCGGAAAGCGCAAGCCGCTTGAGACAATTATGCATACCCCCCTTATGCCAGTCGATCACGAACTTGTTGACCGCACTGTCGAATCTGAGATGAGCTTCGTGCAAAAGATGATCGATTCGATTCGAACGATCAGGAGCACAATGAACATCCCTCCTTCAAGAGGAATATCTATCCATGTCCGCCGTGGGTCGAAGATGCCAGAACGAAGCCTGCTCCTCTTCGATGGATATTTGATGCAGCTTGCTCGGGTTTCAGAGATAGTTTTCTTTGACAGCGACCTTAAACCAAAGCAGGCAGCATCTGCCATAGTCGAAGGAACCGAATTTTTTATCCCCCTGGAAGGAACTATTGATTTGGAAAAAGAACGGGAACGCCTCGATAAGGAAATGCAGCGAATCATCGGACTTATCGAAGGCATTGAAAAGAAGTTACACAACACAAGTTTTCTCGCCAAAGCTCCTCCAGAAGTTGTGCAAAAGGAACAGGCGAAGCGAGATAGTTTCGGCGAGACATTGGAAAAACTGAAGAAGAATTTCGAAATTCTCTCATAGCACGCTGATAACACCGACACCACAGGTACCAAATGAAAACTCTCGGGCTCTCATTCTTCCTTGCTGCCTTCGCCGGCAATTGTTCTTTGATTCTCGCACAACCACTATCAACGGATTCGGTTGCCATCATTGTGGAAAGGATTGTCGACGAGGGAATGCGCAATTCCCATGTCATGGATATTCTGGCAACCATGACCGATCAATACGGGCCTCGCCTCACCGGTTCGCCGCAATTCAAAAAGGCAGCACTATGGGCGAAAGAAAAACTTGCCTCATTCGGTCTCTCATCTGCACACCTTGAAGGATGGGGACCGTTTGGAAGGGGCTGGACACTTAACCGCTATAGCGCCAACACCACTTCCCCCGTTGCCGGGCCGCTCATTTCGTTCCCGAAAGCCTGGAGTCCCGGAACATCCGGCACTGTCACCGGCAACGCTCTTTATGCTCATGTTGAAAACGACAGTACACTTGAGACGCTGAAGGGAAAATTAAAAGGAAAGGTCGTTCTCCTAAGCGAGCAACGATCAATCGGGCCCCCTTTTGAACCGGCAGCCTCACGAGAAACTGACTCGAGTCTTCTCGAAATGGCAAATGCAGATTTTCCGCGACCCCGAGGAAGGCGGTTTTTCAGACCGAATCGAGAAGAATCTCTTCGTGGATATCGGCTCATGGAAATGGCACAAAAAGAGGGAGCGCTCGCTCTCTTGACAACCAGTCGAGGAGACGGTGGAAATGTTTTCGTGCAAGGAGCGAACGTTCCCTATCACCCTGATACAGCAAGGGCAAATCGCAAAGGGGCTTATGAAGTCGGCGCACCACAAATTCTGCCGCAGGTATCTGTTGGCTCAGAACACTACAATAGAATTGTTAGGCTTCTTGAAAAAGGAATACCGGTAACAATTGAACTGAATATTGATGTCTCGTTCTCGAATGTAGATTCCGGGTACAACGTGATTGCAGAAATTCCGGGTACAGATTTGAAGGACGAAGTAGTGATGATCGGAGCACACTTTGACTCCTGGCAGGGGGGAACTGGTGCAACCGACAATGGCGCGGGCAGCGCCACGTGCATGGAGGCTATGCGGATTTTGAAAACAGTGGGTGTTCAGCCGCGACGGACTATCCGGATTGGACTTTGGAGCGGAGAAGAGCAGGGTTTACTTGGATCGGAAGCTTACGTGGCACGGCACTTCGAAATGCGGCAGTCATCCGATGAGGATAGCAGTTCGAACAAAGTCGTATTGACCCAAGAGGGGGAACATTTCTCAGTCTATTTCAATATGGATAACGGAACAGGGAAATTCCGGGGAGTCTACCTTCAGGGAAATGAAAATGTTCGCCCTCTCTTTCGTAAATGGCTCGAACCGTTCCGCAGCGTTGGTGCCTCAACCCTGACATTATCAAACACTGGTGGAACTGACCACCTTTCGTTCAATCGTATCGGGTTGCCAGGTTTTCAGTTTATTCAGGATGAAATAGACTACTCTCGGACACATCACTCAACGATGGACCTTTACGATAGGGCAATCCCCGATGATTTGAAGCAGGCATCAGTGATCATGGCCTCCTTCGCTTTCAATGCGGCAATGTTGGACGAGAAAATTCCCCGCAAGCCTTTAACCAATTGAAATCAAATTCAAACACCATAGCACAAGGCGCACTTCTCCGCCCCCCCTTTATTGCATTGTCAAAGCCCTTTTCCTAAGTTTGATCAAACAAAATTGTCCGATTTCATGACCAGACTATTTTTAATCGCCTTCGTCTTTTCTCTTTTCTTCATTGCTTCCTCCGGTGCACAAAAATTGGACGGATCAATTCCGATAGATTCCAGTATTATCATTGGCCGGTTGGGAAATGGGCTTACGTACTACATCAAGAGAAACCTCAAGCCGGAAAGACGGGCTGAGATCTATCTCGCCGTCAAAGTGGGATCGGTGCTGGAAGACGATAACCAGCGGGGCATTGCTCATTTCATCGAGCACATGGCCTTCAACGGCACAGAGCACTTTAAGAAAAATGGCGTCGTCAAGTATCTCGAATCAATCGGCATGCGATTTGGTCCTGACATTAACGCGTATACCGGCTTCGATGAAACGGTGTACATGCTGCAAGTGCCAACAGACAGCATCCAACACCTCGGAAAAGCATGTCAGATTCTCGCCGACTGGGCGAGCTCCATAACATTCGATAGTGTCGAGGTGGAGAAGGAACGCGGCGTGGTCATTGAAGAATGGTGGCTCGGACGCGGTGCAAATGCAAGAATGAGCGACAAGCAGTTTCCGATGATCATGCATGACTCGAAATATGCCAATCGTCTTGCAATCGGGAAAAGGGAGACGATAGAATCATTTCAACCCAAATCCATTAGTGAGTTCTACAAGAAGTGGTACCGACCGGAACTGATGGCAGTAATCGCGGTGGGGGATTTCGAAACTGACACCATTCTATCGGTAGTCAAAAATCAATTCTCTTCTCTGCCGCGTTCCACCAATCAGATTCACCTACCTGTATTTCCAGTCCCGGAGCACGAGGATGTTCTCGTCTCAATCGCCACTGACCCGGAGGCGACCCACAACACCATAGCGGTGTTCTTTAAGAATGATCCTCTCCCTGAAATGACAAATGGAGACTATCGTCGCTCCATTGTGCAATCTCTCTTCACGAGCATGCTCAACCAGCGGTACCAGGAAATCTCCCGAAGAGCAGACGCACCTTTCCTCTATGCATCTGCACAAGATGTTCAATTCGTTCGGACGAAAAATCTCCACTATTTCGCCGCCAGTGTCAGAGAAAATCAGATTCTACCGGGCTTCAATGCCCTTCTGACGGAAGCCGAACGCGTTCGTCGCCATGGGTTCACACCGGAAGAATTAGATCGGGAAAAGAAATCGCTCTTACGCGCAATGGAGCGAGCGTACGCTGAACGCGATAAGTCAGGGTCCGGTCAGTTTGCCGAAGAATATGTGCGCAATTTTTTGGAGCAGGAGCCGATCCCCGGTATCAGATACGAATACATGCTCTATCAGGAATACATACCTGAGATCACCCTCAATGATGCCAATATATTCGCCCAAAATTGGCTCACACCCCGCAATGTTGTTATTACCGCGAGTGGTCCAGAGAAAGACGGAGTATCCATGCCCTCGGCGGACACGTTGAAGACAATTTTTTCTTCAGTTACCAAGAGTGAAATTACCAAGTACCAGGAAACCACTGTCGAGGGAAAACTTCTGGATGTTTTACCTGAGGCAGGGACAATCGTGTCGAGGTCTACAATCGATACTTTGAACGTAACCGAATGGGCTCTCTCAAACGGGGTTCGAGTTATCCTGAAACCCACTCCCTTTAAAAACGACCAGATCCTTTTATCAGCCTTCAGTCCCGGAGGTTCATCTATTGTCGCGGACAGTGATTACATCCCGGCTATGACGGCGGTATCGCTCCTTCGGGAAAGCGGTGCAGGAAAATTCGATCGGACATCACTCGAAAGAGCATTGGCGGGGAAGGCAGTCTCTGTATCACCTTACATTGGCGAACTGGCTGAGGGTTTTTCAGGGACCACATCCCCTGAGGATTTGGAGACCTTCTTTCAACTTTTATTCCTCTACGCAACTCAACCGCGATGGGACTCAAATGCCTTTGAAAGCTATCGCCTCAGAATGACTGGAATGCTCGAGAACAGAAACGCCAGGCCTGAATCCGCGTTTCTTGATACCATCGACGTGACGCTGTCGCAGCACCATTTCCGCCGAAGACCCTGGTCAACCACAATGCTTAAAGAAATGAATCTCTCACGATCAGCGATGGTGTATAGGAATCGATTTGGCGACTTCGGTGACTTCACTTTCGTATTTGTTGGCTCGTTCAATATCGATACGCTTGAGCCGCTCGTGATACAATATCTGGGAGGTCTTCCTTCCACAAAGAGAATCGAGAGTTGGCAGGATATAAATGTTCGTCCACCCACTGGTGTCGTACACAAAGAAGTGAGACAAGGAATTGAGCCGAAAAGTCAGGCCCGTATTACCTTCACGGGACCCTTTGACTATACGTACGAGCACCGGGTTGAACTGCAGGCGCTGGTGGATGTCCTGAGAATCAAAATGCGCGAATCCCTTCGGGAGGAAAAAAGTGGAACGTACGGAGTTTCTGTCGCAGGTTATCCAGCATCCCGGCCGGTGCCATCCTACTCGATATCCGTTTCGTTTGGATCAGCTCCAGAACGAATGGATGAGTTAGTTCATCAAGCTTTTGCAGTGCTGGATAGTGTCAAGACGTTTGGACCTGACCCGGAGAACCTCTCGCACGTCAAAGAAATTCAAAAGAAGGGGCGGGAAACAGACATGCAAGAAAACCAGTTTTGGCTCCGAGGGATTGAGGGTTACTACCAGGAAAATGAAGATCCTGTGATGCTGCTTCGGTTTCAGAGCGAGGTGGAATCACTCACTCCGTCCCGCATTCAAAAGGCAGCAAGTCAATATCTCAATTTCAAGAATTATGTCGAGGTGGTTCTCTACCCGAAGGACTATCAGCGATGAGGACTTCGGCCATAATTTCTCTCCTTTTGATATTAGCGCAGAGTCCCGCTTTGTGGAGCCAGACAGTCTTCCTTTCGCACTCGTCATTGGTGTTCAACACTACGTCCGTCAACACCTTGGACAGTGCCTCGTTTTGGATTATTAATGCAAGCAGTGTTCCTGTCCAGATTTCCGACATCAATGTATTTAAACCCGTTTTCTCCATTCGTGATACGTCGGGAACTATTTCAACCGCAGACAGCATGCGTGTCTGGGTATTCTTCAAGACCAATCAGAATGTTACCTGGCGGGACGTCGTCACCATCGAAATAAATGATGTGCGAAACTCATTTCCTCTGCCTGTTCAAGGGTCCGCTCTCTTCGGCGATTCGTATGACCCAACCACTGCCAATCTCTGGGATAATGATCTGAAGTCCGCCCTTCACGGATTGATTTCGCCGCATATTGATCTCGGATACAACCTCGCCCGCGACCGAATGTTCGAGACCATTGATGATCCTTTAGGAATCGATACGATCGAATGCGTCTACACCGGAAGAAGAATCCGTGCGGTCACGCGAATAGAGGCGCAAAACCAGCAGTTCAACACAGAGCACACGTGGCCGCAGAGTACTTTCAATTCGTTGGATCCCATGCGGGCGGATCTCAATCATCTCTATCCGACTGACGAAACAGCAAATAGCATGCGGTCAAACAATCCCTTCGGTCCGGTTGTCTCCAATATCACCTGGCAATCGGGAGGTTCCAAGCTCGGTTTCAACCCCAACGGACTGCTTGCATTTGAGCCTCGCGACATACACAAAGGCGACGCCGCACGGGCTGTTTTTTACTTTATGCTTCGGTACGAAAACAATTATGCCGGCTATCTGGACTTGCTTCAGGAAATTTATCTCCGGCAATGGTATGCCAGCGATCCCGTCAGCCAGAAAGAAATTCTCCGCAACAACACCATTGCAACCTTCCAGGGAAAAAGAAATCCACTCATCGATCATCCGGAATTCATCCAGCGTATTTCCTCGTTCCGTTCACTCACACCCCCATCTCTCGTTCCCGATATTAGGGTCTCTCCCCTCAGTATGGATTTTGGGACTGCATCTGTGGGTGATTCGGTCGAATGGCTCTGTACGATCGTGAACATCGGCCGGGGTCCGCTCTCGGTATCCGGTATTTCCATCGACAATCCTTCCGACGGCTTTCACGTGGCTGATGGCATCTCCACCATCCCGGCAGATAGTTTTGCGCAGATTAGGATCCGGTTCACGCCTTTGGATCCAAATCAGGCGTTCTCAACATCCCTCCGTATCACCAGCAATGACCCGGATGAAGGAATTCGGATAGTGCCAATAACCGGAGTCTCCTCGGTTACTTCGATCGCCGCCGGACGAACTGTTCCCAATGAATTCCTTTTGTTGCAGAACTATCCTAACCCTTTTAACCCTTCGACATCCATCGCCTTTTCACTCGACAAGACTGGACAGGTTTCTCTCAAGGTTTTCTCTGTTCTCGGCGAAGAACTGGCAACACTCGTCAATGAAGTGCGAAACCCGGGATGGTATAATGTTAGATTCAACGGATTAACACTTCCTTCGGGGACATATTTCTACCGGTTAGAAACGACGTCGCGGACTAAGACCAGACGAATGATACTCCTCAAGTAATTTATCCTGCATGATAAAGAAACTCAAATCGATGGTTCGTGAAAGCGTAGTCCTTCTTATTCTCTCAACAGTAATCGGACTTGGATTCGCGGCAGTGAGTGGCCAATGGTTGTTGTCTCGTTCAACTGCCGCCGAGAGTGACTCGACTCCAACTTCATCATTTATTTCTTTAGAAGACGCGATGTTCCTGCATAAGAAAGGGTTGGCAATCTTCATTGACGCACGCCATGAATATGATTTTCAGCAGGGTCATATTCCCGGGGCAATCAACCTTCCCCTGAGTGAGTTTGAAACCGACACAGTTTTGTTCAAGAGACTGCCAAGGAATAAAACCGTCGTAACCTACTGCGATGGTCAGGAGTGCAATTCCAGTGTTGCTCTTGCACAAAAGCTGCTTGCTGCAGGATTCACAAACGTCAATATCTTCTTTGGTGGTTGGAATGAATGGAAGTCAGCACGCGCAGAGATCGAAGGGGCTCACGAATGAAGACCTTTCTCGCACATCCCACGGTGATCATTGGAAGTCGTCTTTTTCTGGGAAGTGTTTTTCTTGTTTCCGGCATTCTGAAGATTATTCAAATGGAGGAATTCGCCATTTCAATTGTCAACTACAAGTTACTGAGTGGCTCCGCTGTGGCACTTCTGGCGATGATTCTCCCCTGGCTTGAGGTCATTTGTGGTGGAAGTATTCTTCTTGGTCTATACTATCGGGGAAGCACACTTCTCGCATTTCTGATGATGCTTCTCTTTACTGGCGCTGTTCTCACTGCTATTTTTCGTGGATTGGATATCTCATGCGGGTGCTTCACACAGGATCCAACAGTGGGTAAAGTTGGATGGTTGAAGATTCTGGAAAACCTAGGTCTGATCGGCGTCTCTCTCATCCTACTTTTCAACGCTTCCGCTCAGTGGCCATATGCGCTTGCGACAACGTTCTTTCCTTCCAAAAGTGATCAAGGTACAAAAGTCGATCACTCATGATGGCAGATGCACCTTTTCAAAAAATCTCCCCCTCTCTCCTTTCGTTACTCCGAGAGGCTGTCGGCAATAAGAATGTTGTAACGGATGCCGAGCAGCTGGCAATTTACGCTCGGGATCAAACAGAAGATCTCATATTCCAGCCGGAAGTAATCGTCACACCTGAATCCGCAGATCAGGTCTCAGCCATCATGAGTCTGTGCACGAAACACCACGTTCCGGTTACACCTCGTGGCGGGGGTACGGGACTTTCGGGCGGTGCCTTGCCGGTGCACGGCGGTATATCCCTCTCGATGGAGAAGTTCAAGAAAATTCTTGTACTGGATGAGCGAAACTTCACCGCGATTGTCGAGCCCGGGGTTATCACCCAAGTATTCCAGGAAGAAGTTGAACGACGTGGATTATACTATCCTCCCGATCCAGCCTCTCGCGGGAGTTCACACCTCGGTGGAAATCTCGCAGAATGCGCGGGCGGTCCTCGTGCGGTAAAATATGGCGTCACCAAGGATTATGTTCTCGGCCTCGAGGTGGTCTTGCCAACGGGGGAAATAATCAATACAGGAGGACGAGTCCTTAAGAACGTCACAGGTTACAATCTTACACAGCTTTTTGTAGGAAGTGAGGGAACACTCGGCGTAATCACTAAAATCACACTTCGATTGATACCGTTCCCGAAGTATAGGAAAGTTTTGTTAGTTGCATTCGATTCGGTTGAATCGGCAACCACTTCCGTCGGATATATCTTTCAGCGGGGGATAACGCCATCAGCTTTGGAATTCATGGAACGTGCTGCGGTGAAAGCTGCTGAGGAGAAATTGGGAAAGAAGTTTCCGAATGGTGATGCAGAAGCTCAGCTCTTGATCGAAGTCGACGGTCACCATGAAGATAGTTTGCTGGAAGATATTCAGGTGATTGCTGAAGTGGTTGAGAAGAATGGGGCATCCAGCGTTCTTATTGCAGAGGACAAGCAAAAGATTGCAGATATCTGGGCGTTGCGACGGAGTATCGGGGAAGCAGTGAAGTCGATTTCCACATACAAAGAAGAGGATACTGTCGTTCCCCGTTCAGCTCTCCCTCAGCTTATGACAGGAGTCAGGAATATTGCAGCAAAATACGGAGTGACCTGTATTTGTTATGGACATGCCGGAGACGGAAACGTCCATGTGAATATTTTGAAAGCTGGACTTGACGATGCAACTTGGAAAACAAACGTTGACGCCGCGATCCGGAAGATTTTCGATCTAACCGTCTCACTCGGAGGTACGATTTCTGGAGAACATGGAATTGGATATTCCCAGAGAGAATACCTGCCTATCGCGCTCTCCAATGAAGAGATCACCGTGATGGGAAAAATCAAAGCACTTTTCGACCCTCAAAACATTCTCAATCCGGGAAAGATATTTCCTGCGGGCGCATGAAGCTCTTGTCTGTGTCGAAACGATCCCCGGCTAATTTCGTTTTTCTTTATGCTGACAAAAAATGGTTCGCAATTTAGTTGCTTGTGGCAGAGAGGCTCTTTTCTTCAACACTGAATATTCCGGTGGCGTGCTTCTTCCCTTTCAAGTAGGCGATGCCCTCTGATTCGATCCGGTACTTATTATCCAGCTCTTTATCGTGTAAAATGCTGAGCAGGCCCGCAGAAACAACTAACTTCTTTCCGCGCTCGTTGCACACTGATTGGATCCGTGCTGCAGTATTGATAGTATCCCCGTGATATGCAATCTCTTCTTTTGCCCCACCTATTTCTGTAATGACAATATCACCGTAGTGTAAACCAGCTTTGAATTCAGGAATTAATCCATACTTCGCATTGTAGTACTCACCTCTCTTCCCGATCACCCTGTTAAAGTCGAAGAATGTTTGAATACAGTTGTTATTCTGTGTCCCGTCTTCAACGGCCCAGGTTAGTATTACTTCATCACCAACATACTGGTACACCTGCGCAGACCGTCTATGAACAATATCTGTCAAATCGTAAAAACAGTCCTGAATCAGGTGGCTGTACTTGAGATGTCCGTATTGTTCTGCATACGATGTTGAAGACTTCATATCCATGAACATGAATATCCGAACTTCTTCCTTGGGGCTCTGATATCTTCCAGCTAAGAAATTTACCAAGACGCCGTGCCCGAAAAAATTGTTGATATGAATTATGAAGATTCCTGACATCACTACAAGCCCCCAAAAGACCAGCATCATGAGCAAACCGGGACTTGTCAGAAATTTGACGTATAAACCAATAACATCTGCATGAAAGATCGGTTTATCGAGGTTTAGACTGTCAGTAATCAGCACAACAATGGATGAAAACACAAAGATACAGGTTAAATAGAACAAGGTCTTAAGTACTAACGTAATTCCAAACGCTTTTCTGCGGAGTAGCTTATTCAAAAACAGAATGTCAAGTGAGGCGATTGCTGTTGAGGGAACAATCGTGCCAAGTACAGCAACGGAAAGGCTTATCCAGAAATCATGCGGTCTGCCGATTGGCGCATACGTGACAAGAATTGCCGATTCAAAACAGACATAGAAGATAGCCGCAAACGTCCAATAGGTAACTAAGAATAGAATTTTGTTTAAGTGGGTCTTTCGCATCTTGGCCCTCTGGTTACGATTTATTCCAATTTCGTCGAAGATTCATTGCAATCGGAAAGAACTGACGCGATTCTGAAGCGGATTCCAGCGGTGGGTAAAGGCTGCACACTGGTTGGAGAAATATCTTTACAGATCAGGAAGACTCGGGGAAAACATCGTATCGGTTGTGAGCTTAGAAGAGAGCTATCATAGCCGACCTGCCCAATTATTGATCACTTCCTTTTTTACCCGGACTTCATTTTTTGCAAGATCAACTTTTGATGGAATTGGGTCGGGAAAGTACTGAGAGCAGCAGGCGTATGCCTCCAATGTGAGCATATCCCA
>DASWHW010000114.1:0-3465 GCA_036397975.1 Bacteroidota bacterium | reverse complement strand
GACCCCCGTGCTAACTGGTGTAGAGGCAGTTCTGGATGAAGCCGCCACTGAAGAAACGATCTCGACATTCTTGCTGTCGCACGGAATAAAGGACGTCCGGCAAGGAATTCGTTCACTGCGATACCTTGTGACCGGTAGCGCCTTGTCTAATTCGCGCGAGATCGACTCGCGTGCTCGCGATGCGTTCCGACGCGTTGCCGGTGAGTTATTCTCGTCCATTGCACAAAGCAAAGTTCCGGATGTTACCTTTCAAAACATTGCAACAATCGTAGGCGGTTTCTCATTTAGGGATTTAGCATACAAGCAGCTGGATGAGCATTCGTATCGAAGCATTGTCTTCGCCGTTGCTGCAACCAGTCCGCGTTTAAGCCGTCAGTTGGCCGCGCAGCCGCTGATTCTTGAAAGGCTGCCGGACGAAGTAAGTGCCGTGCCTCTTCCGGTAACATTGTTGTCGGGGGAGGATATTCATATCCGAAAATCACGTGAAGAGCTTCTTGCCGGTATCCGATTCATTCTTGGGGAACATTCGTTTGAAGAATTCACACATCGCTTGACGCACGTTGCCGACGTCATCATGAATAACGTTGTGAGGGCTGCGAGCATCGAAAAGAAATTTCACAAGCCGCCCTTCGCTGTGTATGCGCTTGGCAAATACGGAACGGGGGAGATTGTCTTTGATGCAGATCTGGATGTACTGTTCGTTTCCGCCGATCTTGCCGGAGAAGAACGGGAGCGAACCGAAAAAGTGGCAAAGGAGATTCTCAGGAGGATGACTGAATTCTCGCCACAGGGAAGGTTGTACGATGTCGACACAAGACTCCGACCTGAAGGCAAGAGTGCCCCGCTGGTGGTCGCTGAGTCGTCACTACAATCGTACTATGAATCGCGTGCTTCGCTGTGGGAACGCCAGTCAATGACGCGACTACGTTTCTGTTGTGGCAATGAGGAAATCGGCAAGCGAGTCGAACAGAGAATTGTTGATTGGGTCTACAAAACCCCGTTGGCAGATGACTGGGTTGATGACATTGTCACAATGCGAAAGAAAACGGAAACAAGAAGCCGGTTGAACGCAGCCCATTATCATGACGTCAAGCTTGGGGCCGGCGGAATGGTTGACATCGAATTTCTTTCACAGATGATTCAGTTGAAGCACGGCAAGAAAGATTACCACCTGCGTGGGCTGAAGACGATTCAGGTGATCCGCCATGTTCCTCTAACCGTGCTCAGCGCAAAAGACAAAGAATCACTGACCAATGCATATGCGCTTTATCGCCGATGTGAAATAGGAATGAGGCTTGTGTTGGAAGATCAAGGGAGCATTCTGCCGACCGCAGAAAAACTCGACGTACTTGCGCGGGCATGGTTTGGTATTGCACCGGAGGAGTTAGAACTACACATTAGTGAATCGATGTCACAGGTCAGACACCTCTTTCTTTCCACAGCACAGCAGTTATCAACCATTCACCACTGACTATGCAGAGCATCGTTTCTTCTCCAGTTCGGGTTGGTCTTCTCCTTTCGGCGGTTGTGTTTGTGGTGTACAGCATGACACTTGCTCCTTCAGTAGGTTTTATCGATAGCGGAGAGCTTTCCGCTGTTGCCTGTACGCTAGGTATTGCTCATCCGACGGGATATCCGTTATTCACTCTGCTTGGTTGGGTTTTTTCCAGGCTGCCGATAGGCAGTGAAGAGGTTATCAGACTCAACATGATGGCCTCCTTTTTTTGTGCCGCAGGAATATTCCTGTTCTTCTTGACCACACGGTTTATTCTTGAGCTGATCTTCAAAAAAGAGTCTGGCAAGGATCAACAATTTGCCGAACTGCTCTTAACATTCGCGAGTGCGGGAGCATCACTGCTTCTCGCTTTTTCCGAGACATACTGGTCTCAGTCAACAAACGTTGAAGTATACTCGCTTCACGTCTTTCTGGTATGTGCAATCCTGTATTTTTTTGTGCGGGCCGCTTGGCAAGACAAATCAGCAGAAACCGATCGGTGGTGGTATGCGTTCGCGTTTGTCGTCGGCCTTAGTTTTACGAACCACATGACGACGATTTTGCTGGCTCTGGGGTTGCTCTACCTCTATTTTGCAACGCAAGGTTCTTCACCGCGTTCGTGGAAACGGCTTCTCTTCATGTCCATTCCCTTTTTGTTTGGTCTCACTGTCTACCTCTATCTTCCGTTTCGTGCTTCCCAATCACCTGATCTCAATTGGGGCAATCCGAGCACACTGGAGACATTCTTATGGCACCTTAGTGGCAAACAATATCGGGTCTGGATATTTTCCTCTACTGAAGCGGCGAGCAGACAGTTGAAGTATTTTGTTGGCACCTTACCGAGTCAGTTCACTTATCTTGGACTGGTTCTTTCTATGCTCGGTTTTGTTGCGTTGGGTCGTAGAAGCCTCAGGTTGTTCGTCACGATTCTTACACTCTTTATTACATGCGTGTTGTATTCGATCAACTATGATATCCATGACATCGATTCCTATTTTCTTCTTGCCTATATCTGTATGGGACTGTGGATTTCAGTTGGGCTGCTTCGTGTTGGTCAGTGGCTTGCTCAGCGATTGCCTTCGCGTCGGTTGGTCCTCTCTTCACTAATTGTGGTTGGATGTGTTCCTGCCATCGTGCACTTTGATCATCTTGATGAAAGCAGCAATTACCTCGTTGAAGACTACACACACAACATGTTTGCCTCCGTGGACAGCAACGCGCTTGTCCTCTCGTTCCAATGGGACTACTGGGTGTCTGCATCGTATTACTACCAACTTGTGCGTGGTCAATGGACTGACATAACAGTCATCGACAAAGAACTACTTCGCCGGTCATGGTATTTGACTGAACTCGAGAACAGATATCCTGCCCTCATGAATTCATCGAATGCTGAGGTCACGGCATTCCGGAACGAACTCTTCAAGTTCGAGCACGATGTTCCCTATGATCCAGCAATCATTCAAGCGCGATTTATTGAAATGATCAGGAGCTTTATCGGCAGAAGCATTTCGAGAAGGCCGGTCTACGTGACTTCTGAGATCGAACCAGAAATAACTGCCGGGTGGCAGAGGGTTCCGAGTGGGTTAGCATTCCGACTTTATGCTGATACGCTTTTCCATCGAACCGAGGCTCCTCTCTACCGATACCGAAAATTCGAGCGGGAAGGGAGGTTGGAGGATATGATACGCCGGTTATATTCGGTTTCGCTGACGGCGCGAGGTGCGTATTACTATTATAGAGGAGGTGAGAGAGGGGAGATTCTCCGGTCCATTGAGCGTTCTCTGGAGTTCGACCCGACGAACCGCGAAGCCCTGGCTTTGACCCAGCGCTTACAGCGGTAGATAATTTTACAAGTCGGTGGAAACCAAAAATCATGCCTTTCCCGTTGACTATTTCCCCTATTTTGTTATATTTATCTGCTCAACTCTCAAGTCGGGTCCCTTTTTGTTCGGCAATAATGTAATCGCACC
>DASWHW010000113.1:0-2748 GCA_036397975.1 Bacteroidota bacterium | reverse complement strand
ACCATTCCCGAGGCGATGGAGCCAGTGGCGATGAGCCATTGCTCGATGTACTTGAGAAAGTTGGACTTCCGCATGGCCGTGAGATCCTCGGACTTTATCCACACCAGCTTAGTATTGGGATGGCGCAGAGAGTTCTTATTGGAATGGGAATCCTTCCTCGTCCAAAAATAGTGATTGCAGATGAGCCAACGAGCGCTGTTGATCCTCCCCTTCGCTATCAATTGCTGGAGTTGCTGGATTCAATCCAGAGAGCTGAAGGGATGTCAATGATTCTGATAACGCACGACCTTGATGAAGCAAAAATGTTCGGGTCACGCGTGATTGTATTGTATGATGGAAGGGTGATAGAATCCGCTGAAAGAGCCACGTTCTTTACCCACCCACTCCATCCCTATTCACGACTTTTGGTCGAATCGGCTCCCGCAGTCAATGAAACCCCGAGGTCATTCACAGATCGAGACAGCAAACTCATGACGGGAAAGAAAACCATGTCGGGTTGCCGATTTCATGAACGATGTCCAATTGCAGAGGAACGGTGCTCTCGACAGGAACCCGCGCTAGAGCGGGCCGATAAACTCCATGAGGTGCGATGCTTCTACTGGAAGTGACTAATCTGGACTGCTCCGTTAAGGACTCATCGTTCCTCAGGACGAGAACGCGCTCATTGCTCAATGGAGTCTCGATTGGAATTGAGGAAGGACAGTCGCTGGCGCTAATTGGAAAGAGCGGAAGCGGAAAAACAACTCTCGCAAGATGCATCACCGGCATCCTTGCACCAACTGCCGGGACAATTCGCTTTGCCGGAACATGCATTCATCCGGAGATAAGGAATCGCAAGTCTGTGGGGCTGGACATTCAAATGCTCTTTCAAAATGCGGGCGCGTCCCTAAATCCCATGCTCACGGTTGAGTCCATTGTCATGGAAGGGCTGGGTGCTCGCGGACAGGCCAAAACCAAATCGGAGCAAACGCGAATGGCGGGTGATCTACTCTCTTCTGTAGATCTCACATCGGATGTGCTTCGATGTCTTCCGAATCAATTAAGTGGAGGTGAGCGTCAACGTGTCGCCCTCGCGCGAACTCTTGCGGTGAAACCCCGCCTTTTGATTTTAGATGAACCGACATCGGCCCTCGATAGTCTTACGGGAAAAACCTTACATGCTTTGTTGAAGTCACTGCAACGGCAATTCGACTTCGCACTTCTATACATTACTCATGATATGCGAGCTGCTTTTGCAGTTTGTGATAGAGTGGCTGTGATGCATGCAGGTAAGATCGTAGAAGAAGGAACCGCCCGCGATATTATCGCCTCACCAAAGAGTGACTATACTATGACGCTGCTGCGAAGATATGAACGGAAGCTCATGTAAGTCGTTCTTTGCTTCTGACTTCATTCAACGGAGATGTTATCCTGAACCAACCACTGGCATTCCTCGTATGCTTTTTGCTTGCACCCGGGTACAACATAGGTACTTCCAATGAGCATCCCTCTCCAAGGGAGATCACCATGAAGACTGTGGATGACATTTCTATCACTGCTGATGTCTATCTGTCAGCTCAAGGAAAGACTGCTCCAGTTATTCTCCTCTTTCACCAGGCAGGCGGCGATGCCCGTGGAGAGTATGCGTCTCACATTCCCAGACTTCTCCACGAGGGATATAACGTCATTGCGACCGATCAGCGAAGCGGGGGAAACAGATTCGAAAGCACGAACAGGACAGTCGCTGCACTGGAAGGAAGGCAGTATTCATACTGCGATGCTTATCAGGATCTGGAAGCAGCCCTCCAGTATACAATTGACAACGGTTTTACCAGAAAGAGGTTTGTATGGGGAAGCAGCTACACCGCGGCTCTCGTCATAAAACTGGGAGCCGAACATCCGAAGGAACTGGCTGGAATTCTCTCGTTCTCCCCTGCCTCAGGAGAGGCAATGGACGATTGCAAACCCGAGCCCTTTGTCCCTAAAGTCCGCTTGCCGACACTCATCATGCGGCCGGGCTCCGAGATGACACGAGAAAGCTCGAAAGAACAGTTTATACTTTTTCAGAAACACGGATTTCAAACGTATGTTGCTGAAAACGGCGTCCATGGATCATCAATGTTGAATCCGTCGAGAGTACAAGGGGACGTTGAGCGACATTGGAAAGTGGTGTTAGATTTCATTCGAAAGAACCTGTAGGATTATCATGGATAAGGAGGAATAAATGTTTAGCCGTCGTCGGTTTCTGTTGCTCATTGTTTCACTTCCATGTCTTTTCGTTCTGTCCAATCTTTATCAGTTCCTGCACGAATTCTCAACTGATGAACCATTGGTCAGCACATTCTCAATTGTCGCGCACGATCCCGCCAACGGAGATCTCGGCATCGCGGTACAATCCAAGTTTCCCAACGTCCGCCCTATTGTGCCATGGGCAAAAGCTGGTGTTGGCGCAGTTGCGACGCAGAGCTTTTCAAATTTGGACTACGGTATCAAGGGTCTTCAGTTAATGGAGAATGGAGCAACAGCGGAAGAAGCGCTCAAGATAGTTCTTCAGAATGATGAGGGTCGCAATAAACGGCAAGTCGGTATCGTCGACGCGCATGGCAATGCCGCAACTTGGACGGGCACGTCGCCCAAATCCTGGGCTGGGGCGGCGGTAGGACAAGAAAACGGAAAGCCTCCGGAAACACTCGGTGATGAGGATGGCCGAAAGGCAATGGTTGTCACCGGGAAGAACTACACCGCGCAGGGAAACGTGCTTGTATCCAA
>DASWHW010000112.1:0-18049 GCA_036397975.1 Bacteroidota bacterium | reverse complement strand
CATTAAGAAGTATGAGAACCAAAAGTGAAATGACCAAGACTACTCTTGGCAAGTTTGGTTCTGTTTTTACGTGTGTTTCCATTCCCGCCAGTGTTCAACCATACAACCGAATAACATTGTTATTAATGCTGCACGTGTTGTGTTAAACGCGATTCAATGCTGGAATAATGTAGTCAACAGGATTGCCAGAAACAAGGCGGGATTCTTGCCGCCGGTCGAACAACGGAGGTTCAGGGTTGGGGTTATGAAAAGATGAAACCATACAAAAAACCCGCAGAGTAGGTGTTAAACCGTTTCTCCCTGCGGGTCAATGCAGCGCGTGGGCGTAATACGATGCCTACCGCATCAACACCATTTCCCGTGTCTGCACAAATCTACCAGCCTTGAGCCGGTAGAAGTATACTCCGCTCGCAACACCATCGGCATCCCATCTCACTGTGTATGCGCCCGCCGGCTTCTCCTCGTTCAGCAGTGTCGTTACTTCACGGCCAAGCACATCAAGCACTTTAATCTCTACCGATGCCCGCTCAGGAACAGAGTATTCAATAGTCGTACTCGGGTTGAACGGGTTGGGGTAGTTTTGTTTGAGGACAAATTCTCGCGGGATCCCCGATTCACCCTCGTCAACCGAGGTGACGATGATATCGATGATAACGCCTGTATCTCCCGGATGGGCATTGACTGTCGGGGAATTATAATTCGGCGGCAAGTTTATCGGAAACAGTTGATAGTTGTAAATGCGATCGGTAACACCAACGGTGAAATTACCTGTCCCCCCATCCGCACTCACCACCGACTGCGCCGTGTCAGCATTCATCGCAACTATCGTGATCGGAAAGCCAGGAGCACCGCCATTCACACGTACCTGTCCCTGAATTTGAGCATTCACATTGTATACGACGATTTGTCGAGACAAACTATCGCCGGAATAAATGATGGGTAGCGTCCTTTGTCCTGTCAGCGTTGTTGTATTGAAAGGACCGATGTTTCCTGTTTGGAGCCGCCATGTCTGGTTCAACAGTTCTCCTGAAAGCATACCAACCTGGTAAAACCCCGAGACATTTGTGCGGAAATCGTGCCATACCAGGCCGTCGTTCCGGCGAAGCTGTACATCTATATCCCTCATGGGATTGTCATTTTCATCCTTTACATACCCCGTAACCTGAGCCGCTGCTTGCAACATCTCGAAGTTGATTCCGCTGTGGTTGCCTGTGATCGTGATTGATGTTTCAGCGGGACTAATAATTGAGGGAGGATAGGGATTTTCCACAACAGTCACGCGCCAGGGATTACCCGCAGTATCAGCGTTCATTTGTATTGCATAGTTCCCGCTCGAATCGGTTATTGCATGCCAGAATTCCGGACTGTAGTTCTGATCCCGTTGTGCTTCAAGAAGAATGTATTGAGCGCTTCTGCCGGGGGGTGGAGTAACATGACCCGAAAGAGTGTGTGCTGGTGAGGTCAGTGGCAACATAGTTCCGGGTATATTCATTCCGACATTGTTGTGAGCGAACCTCATGACGAACGTGGCGGGTGCAATTCCAACGCCCTGGGAAAACAATACATGGCCATTCGCCATGCCGTCCATGTCCGGCGGGCCATTTCCACCCACCGTGTCTCCATCGGTCTGCGTGAAAGACATATACAGTCTATCTACCCCCTGATCGATGGACCCGTTTTGGTCCACGTCTATCCAGATCTCACAGAGAGCAGTGCCCCCGATTGGAATATTGTATTCCCATCCGATATTGTCACCAGAGATCATTGTGAAACTCGTGCCGGAACCATTAACGGTCAGATTTGTCACCTGTGCATCGGTACGGGGAGAAAGACCCATCAACATTATTACAAGTAGCAAGCAGGAGAATTTTTTCATAACTAATCCTTATAGTTTTGGTGAGATTCCTACTCATCGTGAACAATTGGCATGAGTTGCCGCGTAGGTTCGGATGCGCATGCTTTGATCTCTAGGCATAGTAACAGGCCACCGTAGTTGCAAAATGCGTACCACATGAATCGAGACAGGTTCAAGAGTTTTTCTAAGGTATCCGCCTGCTTCCGACGAATAGAAACGCTGGCTGTCAGGATTACGTGTAATTTGTACTGCTTAGGATGTAGCATTTGTTGTGAACTTGTAGCAATTTCAGAAAAGTCCAGACCTTCCCGGTCGGCACGCAGTCGATGGCTGGCCGTTTCGTGCAGACGAAAAGAATGCTTTTACTTCATTAGACCCGCCAGTTTTTCTGCCACTCTCTCGACCCGTGCGAAAACCAATGACACACTTCCCCCTTCTTTGCTGACCTTTCGATTGAACATACTCCTACCTGCTGTCAGTTCGATAAGCAGATAGTCACAGACGGAGTGAACGGAATGAAGGAAACAAGAAGGGGGATTCTTGCCGGGGGGAGAATTGTTTCTTATATTTACGCCGCAATTTGCAGTGCACACCTGGAGAGGTGGCCGAGTGGTTGAAGGCGCTAGTCTCGAAAACTAGTATAGTCGTAAGGCTATCGAGGGTTCGAATCCCTCCCTCTCCGCAACACATTATCGCCGACGAATGTAGAGGGCGGTGATGTCGTCCGCTTGCGGGGCAGACCCGGAAAATCGCTTGACATCAGAGACCAAAGTATCGATAAACTCTTTTGAAGACGGTCGTTCTCTATTCTCTAGTGCAAATCGTTTCAACGGAACGACCTCGTCGTACAATTCTCTCTTCTCATTCATTGCTTCAGTAACCCCATCCGTGTACAGCAGCATGCTTTCTCCAGGTTCCATGGTGATTTCCTCGCTCTGATATGGGAAGTCCATTTGCAGCATTCCCAGCGCAACGCCCCCGACACTCAGCTCCTTCACAGTCTTATCTCTTCTGAGAAAGTATACGGGATTATGACCCGCACTCAAGCATTCGACCTTTCCGGACTTTGGGTCCAGGAGCCCGATGAAAGCTGTTATGAACTTATCATCGGTTGCTGCGGCACAAATGGCGCTGTTTAATCTTTGTGTGAGAGGAATGAGGGAAACACTGTGTTCAAGATAGGCATGCAAGTATGCATGAAAACTGCTCACCAGCAGCGCCGCCGGCACTCCTTTGCCTGAAACATCGGCGATGATAAGAGCGACCTGTCCGTTGTCCAAAGGTATACAGTCGTAGTAATCTCCCCCCACCGACTTTGACGGAATGTTGGTCGCATGAACATCATAGCCATCGATTGCGGGGAGAGACTCCGGCAGGATGCGTTGTTGAATCGAAGCAGCGACAGCGAGTTCCTGCTCGATCTTTTGCTTGTCGAGAGTCTGCTGCAACAAATAGCGGTTTTCCAGCGATGCATGAACCTGTCGCGTGAGCGCATTGAGAAGCATCTGGTCAGTTTCATCAAAGGGGATAATACCGCTTCGACTCTCCTTCTCCATCAGCTCGAACTTGTACGTGCTGTCAAAGAACTCAAAAGACGATTCAATCCTGAACTTCACGTCGGGATATTGGTCATCCCCTTCGGGGAACACGTAGCGCTCTACATCTTTTCCTTTCGTCGCTACCGTCAGCACGCCACGTGAGGCATTGGTAAGAGCTGCTCCTCTCACAAGAGCGAGTTGGTGGAGCGATCCCTCTCGTTGTAATTTAGATATTTCAATACCCGTATCGATGAGGCTGTTCAGTTGAAGAACCCGGTGATTCAAAGAGAAGAGCATATCCTTTTCATTGCGCCGATGTACCAGCGATTGATAGCTTCTATCGAAATAGAGAAGGAGAAGTTGGAGCAGTATTCTATCCGGTTCATCAAAAGCCATGCTGGCGTCGTTTCTCGTCAGCAGGATTCCCAGGAATGTTTTGTCGGCAAGGGGGTGTACAACGCTGATTGTTGTTCGCGCATCATCCACATAGTTGAATCCCACTTTCCGTTCAGAAAGAATGGATACAGCCTTGGCGGTCTCACCCTCCTTTCCGGAAAGGATCACCCAACCGTTGTCCCCCGCCTTGTGAAAAAGACTGACGTCAGTTTTCTCGAACTCTTTCTGGAGCAGGTCGATGAATAGACGTACCATTTCCTTGATCGATGGCGCGTTTGCGACGGGTTCAAATCCTTGACGAAGCGTCTCCAGCTTGCTCAAGAGGCGATCTTCCAATGTATGGGCTGGATGCGACATGGTGGGCTAGGTAGAAAGCACCTTCAATGCATCGTCGACGGACTTTTCCTTCCCTGCAAATTGAAAGAGACCCATAATTGCCAACATCTTGTCGACTGCGGGATCGAGGTTCGTAAATACGACCTTTCCTCCAACATCATTGAGCTGGTCAATAATGTCGATGAGGAAAGACATGCCGATAGAGTTGACGACTTTGGATTGCTCAAGATTGATGATCACTTGCTTCGTGCCGCTCTCGAAGTGTTTTGAGAATTCTTTGGCTATCGACTCTCCACCGACGTTGTTTACATAACCCGACGTCGAGATGACCAGGCAGTTGCTCCGTACTTCTGAAGTGAGATTGAATTGCTGTTCCATTCCTTGCCTTACCTGAGTATTTTCTTGATCGTAATCCTCGTTCCCTGCTCGTCCGACTTAATGCGGAAGTCATCCGACAGGGTCTTCATGAGCTTCAGACCCCACCCGCGTTTGTCCTGAGTTCCCATCTTCTTGTTGATGTCCGGGTCCTCGATAGATGTCGGTTCAAATCCCTTCCCGAAGTCCTTCACCAGGATCGTGAGTTCTTGTTTTGTCATGGTGAATTCAATGTCGACCGAGGAATTGTCATTGCCGGAGTGCTCAAAGGCATTAATGATCGCTTCGGTAACAATCAACTTTGCTTCACCAATCTTCTCCTCCACGATTCCCATATGATGGGCGAGTCGATCAAGACCTTCAATAGCCACAAGCTCAATGTCCGGAATCTTCGGGAGCGATACCTTAAGAGCTACAACATCATTCATACAATTCCTTTCCGGTGCCGGTCATTTCAAGCATTTACTATCGACTGGCCTAAAGTTTCTGTTTCATTACGAGCATTGTTATATCATCGTCCTGAAGGGCGCCGTTCATCCAGTTCTCCCCTGCTTTCACGAGGTGATTGACAATCTCTTCCGGCGCTTTGCTTGCGACGTCGGCAAATTCCCGCTGCACTCTTTCGTAGTCGAACATTTCGCCCTGGGCATTCTTGAGTTCCGGCAAGCCATCGCTCAAAAGGAGCACGGTATCCCCCGGATTCAAATCCGCTTCGTACAAAGTATAAGGAAAGCTTTTCATAGCACCAAGCGGCATTCCCTTTAGCAGAACCTCTTCAATCGCACCGGAATCCTGTCGATACAGGAACATCGGGGGCATGCCGGCGCTGGACATCGACATCTTATTCCCCTTGAGCTTAAGAAGGCTGAATGCCATGAGCAATCTTCCAAGCTTGATTTCCTTGATCGACCGGCTGCAGTGGTTGAAGAAACTTTGTATGTCGAGACGTGACGAGTCGGAAGTGAAAAAGCCCTTCATGAGCGTGACGATCGTCCCCGCTTGCATGCCGTGCCCTGTGGCGTCGCCAAAACCAATGTTCAGCGTTCCATCCTTTTCCGTGTGGAAGTCGTAGTAGTCGCCGCCCACTTCGGTCGCCGTTTTCATGAAGACGGCGATCTCCAGATGCGGAAGCTTTGGTACTTCGCGGGGAAGCATGGACAACTGAAGGCTCCGCGCCTCCTCCAACTCTTTCGTCTTGCGTTCGTTCTCTGCTTCGAGCACTCGCTTTTCCGCTTCAACAGCCTTTGCTCGCAGCTGAGATTCTCTAATCTGAGCTTTTTGTTCACGCCTGTTAATTTCAACTCTTCGCGCTCCATACAATAACGAGAAGATGATCAGAACGTATCCGGAGTACGCCCACGTGGTTTTCCACCATGGCGGGTTGACAATAAGCTTGATGGATGTTCCCGTGTCGTTCCACACCCCATCATTGTTCGAGCCGCGAACACGAAGAATGTACTCACCTCCGTCGAGGTTGGTAAAAGTTGCCCGGCGCTCGGTTCCAAGCTGAATCCAATTTTCGCCATATCCCTCAAGCTTGTACGCATAACGATTCTTGAAAGCGTTGTGAAAGCTCAGAGCGGAGAATTGGAACGTTGCCACGTTGTCTTTGTAGGAAAGAGTGATCTTCGGTTTTGCGGCGATTCCCTTTTCAACAATCGGTCTCCCTTCTTCATCGTCCGTGTTGTACCGCGTGAATGAGCTGAAGACAACCGGAGGAACATATTGGTTGTCGGTAACCTTATCCGGATGAAAGAGGTTGAATCCATTCGTCCCGCCAAAATACATTTCACCTGTTCGATGATCTTTGGCAAATGCACCCTGGTTGAATTCATCACCCTGCAGGCCATCACTCTTATCAAAATTTCGAAATGACTCCTCTTGAGGATCAAATCGGGAGATTCCTTTTACAGTGCTCAGCCACAGGTTGCCGCGATCGTCCTCAAGAATTCCAAGGATATAGCTGTTAGCGAGACCGTCCTTTTCCAGGTAACGCTTGAACGTTTGAGTTTCCCTATTAAAGCGATTTAGCCCGCTCATTGTCCCAACCCACAAATTCCCCCTTCGATCCTCATGTATGCAAAGGACGGATTCATTGCTCAGTGATGTCGGATCCGAAGGGTCAACGTTGAAATGCGTAAATGTTTCAGCCTGTCTGTCAAACCGGTCTAATCCTCCCTTGTATGTTCCAACCCACAGACCACCCTCTCGATCTTCATACAATGCCCACACTCCCGAAGCGCTTAGACTTCCGGGGATGGAATCATGATGAGTATATGCTTTGAAAGTTCCGTTCGCTCTGTCAAATCGATTGAGTCCACCTCCGTATGTGCCAACCCAAAATTCACCTTTTCGGTCTTCCAGCAGCGCATAGATTCGATTATCACTCAGGCTTTTTGGATTGGATGCATCGTTTCGAAAATGTGTGAAAGTACCCGAAGACTTGTCGAACCGATCAAGTCCGCTGCTTTGAGTTCCCATCCAGAGAACGCCCGATTTATCCTCGTAAATTGTTTGAATGAGATTCTCGCCGAGGCTTCGCGGGTTCTTCGGATCGTTACGGAAATGTTTGAACGAACCCGTCGCCCGGTCAAATCGGTCGAGACCTCCCTGGGTGCCTATCCACGCAGTCCCCGACTTGTCGACATAAATCGAACGAACACTGTTGTCCGTGAGGCCTTCCGGCTTCTGTGGATTCTGCGTATAAAGCGAGAATGCCCCTGCTTCAGGAAAGAAGCGGTCAACACCATTATCGGTACCAACCCAAATGAGACCGGACTCATCCTGATAAAGAGAGTACACACGATCGTCGCCAATGCTCCTTGGGTCGGACTCGTCGTGACGGAAGTGGGTAAAGGTCTCTGTCACACGATCGAAGCGGTTCAATCCGCCTCTAAAAGTTCCGAACCATAGATTACCTGATCGGTCCTCGTGTATCGGCCATACCCAGTTGTCGCTCAAACTTTTTGGATTTTTGTCATCATGCCGATAATGAATGAACTTCTCCGTTCTTGGATCAAATTTCTCTAGTCCTTCACGTGTCCCGATCCAGATGGTACCAGTCCTGTCACCAAAAACCGAATACACTCTATTATCGAGAAGACTTGCTGGATCCGAAGGATCATTTTTGAAAATCGTTGTTTTGCCTGTCGTTCGATCGAATCGAGTGACCCCTTGCCCAATCACCGCTGACCATCGAACCCCGGCGGGATCCTGGTAGGAGGAAAACGCGGCTCCGATGCGGGCGTGTGAGAGGTTGACGCTATCGCGAGATACTCTGGAGAATGTTTCAGTGATCGGGTCAAACCGATTTAACTCTTCCGTTTTGTTAAGTGTTCCAGCAAAGATTGTCCCACTGGAATCCTCAGCGATTGTGATCACGAAGCTATCATTGAGTGTAGTTGTGTCCGCGGGAGAGTGCTTGAAGACCGTGAACTCATACCCGTCGAACCTGTTCAACCCATCCTGCGTCCCAAACCACATGAACCCCTGCCTGTCCTGCAGAATGCAAACAACACTTCCCTGCGAAAGTCCCTGGTTCACGGTGAGGTGATGAAAAGTAAGTGACTCCCCCGAACGGGCGGAGGACGGAAGACAACTGAGGGCGATCAGAAGGAAACAAGTGGAACGGAATATTTTCATGGTTAGGTGTTGATGTGGGTCAGTGCGGCTTTACTTCGGTAGTCCCAAAATAGAAACAAGCTACCACAGGTGCAACACCGGCGGTAGCTTGTAACTGTTATCGGATACGGCAATGCCCTACTTGAGCAGAACCATCTTTCTCGTTGCAGTGAATGTCCCGGCTTGCAGTCGGTAAATATATACTCCGGATGCAACGCTGGCGCCTGACACGCTTTTTCCGTTCCACCGAATATCATACGTACCAGCCTTCTGCTCTGCATCCACAAGCCGCGCAACTTCCTGACCCAACAAATTGTGGATGGTTAGTTTCACAACACCCTGCTCGGGTAGTTCATAGTGAATCTGCGTAGTCGGGTTAAATGGATTCGGGTAGTTCTGCGCCAGCTCATACGTCGCAGGTATGACTGCATCACTTGCATCCATTGCACCCCGCTTATATAGGCCTGTGAATAGCGGCAGCACGCCATTAAATGCTGAGTTCAACGTTACCGAAGCACCTTGGCCGACCACAACGGTCTTTGCGATAAAGGCTCCGGTCGCCTGGATCCTTTGGTTCAACAGAATGGTTCCATTATTTGCGTATACGTTAGCTTTAATAATTCCGTCAGGACTGATCAAAACTGAGACAGAAGATCTGCTGCCTGCATCTGTTTTTGCTACGTAGAAGATGGCGTCCTTTGCAGTCAGCGACGGAGTTGTTGGCGAAGGCCCAATTACAGCTCGATTGTCAGCTTCAAGTCCACCTGTCATCCTCGCATCAGACGAACCGCTAAAGAACAGGTTTGCATCAGACTTCACCCAGATATCTCTCACGTGGTAAACGCCTCCCCCCGTGAAAGTCAGAGTTGAGTGTGGCTCAAGAACGATATCACGGTACTTGCCAGGAGCTAATGTGGCAATTGAACCATTCGACACGCTGACATCCCCCGATGCGTCCGTTTTTGGTGTTCCGTTCTCGAATCCCGGCATCCACACGAGAGGGAATTCATGTAGGCCCTGGTGCCAAGTTCCTGTAGTAGTGCCGGTGAGACTATTCGAATAAACATCTCCGGCAACTGTTGCACCTGCGGCGATACCAATTGTGTTGGCTCCCAGGATCGATGACGCGGGAACGGTCACTCCAATGGCGACACTCAGCTGAGGATTTGGAATGCTCAGTTGGTCATTGACAACAACATCGCCGGAAACAATTGAGGAGTAGTCCTGAAGGCTTACACTCTCCGTTCCAAGAATTGCGATCGTTGATGGCGTCGATGATGGACGCACAAAAAATGACTGCTGACTCTCGCGGGTGAACGGAGTGTCTGGCACAGCGGGGTTGGGCACAAATGCGAGAACCTTGAAGTCATATGTACCCGGAAATTTTGTTTTGCTGTATGTTCCGGTATATGCTCCGTTTGCCTGATGCACGAGTTCAAGCGAGGGCTGCTCAGGTGACAAAGCGCCCGGTCTCGTGATTTGTGCAATCACTGTTGCATTTGTTATAGGTTCTGCGCCTGAAGACTCGAAGGTAATATGCTCTTCTCCCGGTAGACCTCCACCTCGCACAAGGTTTGCTGTGATAGTGACAGAATCTCCAGGATTGTATGTCGACTTACCTAGAATGACATCCATCGAAATATCTGCATCCGCAATGAGGTTAAAGAAGATCGTTTCCCCGTTGGGCGTTCCAGTATTATCTCCTTCAAGATGGAAGTGCCATGTCCCTTGCGGTGGTCCAGGAATGTAATAGTATGCGTATGTCGGGCCTTCAATGTATCTGCCGCCAGGATACTTCACGCCAACATTGGCAGGCGAAACAATGTAATTAGGTAACGCCGCACCAATTACCAATGGAGGTTGTCCGTTGACTCCAGGAGGATCATTTCCTGGTTCCACTGCGAAGAGAACAAATCTGCTTCCCTGCCAGTTTGAAGCCGGAAGCAAGACGGACGTGCCGGGATCAATTGCTCCCTGCCAATTGCTTGCACCCTGCCAATTGCTTGCACCTTGCCAATTGGAGGCACCTTGCCAATTACTTGCTCCCTGCCAGTTACTTGCGCCCTGCCAGTTGGAGGCAGTCGCTGTTGTTGAACCAGCGGCAATCAACTGAAGTCCAGTTAGGTCATTCCATGCTTGCTTTAAGGCGAGGCTGATTCTGGTGTTGCTGGTGAGATAATATGCGCCATTCGTTGTGTCTGCTATTCTGCTGCTCAGATCCTGTCCGGTACTTCCGGCGAACCCAAGTGTGAAGAGACGGATTTGCGAATTCCTGAGTGCGCTCGAGGCGGCAAGAGCTCCAGCTTGATCGGAAGTTTCTCCAGAACTAAAGAGCACTGCGGCTTTAATCCCGAGAGATGATGTGCTCAATAGAGAATTAACCCTGTTCATTGAACCGGTAAGATCGGTCGAGCCATTCGCGGCTAAAGATCTCAAATAGTTCACTGCCGACGTAATCTCTACTGGTAAAGTATCGCCGCCACTTGGGAGACCAATAGTCGCTTGAAATTGACCAGTGCTGCCAAACTGAAATATGGTGATCCTATCGCCAAATCTAAGCTTGGTAATAATCTCTTCGGCGCTATTCTTCGAGGGGTTGAACGCGTTGAGTGTTGTGCTATACG
The DNA here is from genome assembly GCA_036397975.1 of Bacteroidota bacterium. Taxonomy (GTDB): domain Bacteria; phylum Bacteroidota; class Ignavibacteria; order UBA10030; family UBA6906; genus SZUA-287. The sequence goes on along the minus strand of DASWHW010000112.1, from coordinate 7,304 downwards.
TGGATGAGCCGTCGAACACGAGCGCGAGATCAAGATGACTTTCGGGCACATTCGCATACATCCACGTAATGGCGTCCTCGTCGGCGGGTTTCAACGTACGTTTTGCATTTTCCTGATCTTTGATGAATCCGTACATCGTGACATTCTCATTGCCGTTCAGCATGTCAGGCACATACTGCGGATATCCCGGATTATATATATCAGCAAGACCGAGAGCGTGGCCGTTTTCATGCGTTACCGTTGCTTCGAAATCCTTCGGCTGCTTTCCCGGTGGATCAACAAGACTTCCTGCATCCTCATTAATGGCGGCACCATTGACAACCTCGAACTCGAATCCTCGCTTTGTTGAATCGGTGTCCGTCATGTCATTGTTGATTGCTATATCGGCATCGGTAATCTCTCCTGTGATAGCATCGTATCGAAGTCGAGTTACCGCGATAACATTGTTCGGCGCACCGGTGGCTGCGGTCCAGGTACCGGCGGCATTCGTCCCATTGATCCAGACAATGTTATTATATCCGTCCGGATTCCCCCCCCATTTTGCATCTGCGGCAGGAGAAACTGCTGAAGGAACTTGATCAATGAACTCTGAGTAGCGAGTGGGGGCTACTTGATTCCATGTCGTGAACGAATTACGGGCTACTCCTCTCAATGTCGGATTTGCAATTGTGCTGCTCAGTCTATATTTAACCAATCCATCGCGCCAGTGGAGGGGTATCCCCGATTGCGTGAGGTTCACAACGAAATGTCCTCCATCAGAATGGGAGGCCTGGTCATAATACTTCGTCCTGATCCCAACCGGTAGGTTCGCTGCGAATTCGGATGAATTCTTTGGGAGGAATGTTCCGTTAGTCAATTCAGTTGCTGTCGCCGTTACGAATTGTCCTGAGTTGAGGCCTTGGTTCGAGATAATCTGAAAAGGGGCGTAACCAATGCTGTCGGTTGTCACCGTGATCTCACCAAGCAGCGCGGCCCCCTCGCCGTTGGTCTCTCCGCTCGCATCCGTGAGAAAAATCTGAACGAGGAACGGAGTGTTAATCCAGGTAAGGAGTGAACCTTCCACCTGCGAAGTAGATCCACCCGTTGAAATGGAAGCAAAGTGAAGGAGCGGGGAATTCACCCCATGGTTGACAGCGGTGGGGACCGCGGGTTGTACCAGCGGCTGGCTGGGTCCGGGCGGGTATGTATTCGCTGTGATACCATTGCCCCCGAGATCGATACCAAGTCCGGTATTCGAGTAGATCAGATTGCCAAGTATCCCATTGTTCGTCGGTGGAACTACAGCAGTCACTATCCGAACGTCCACGCCATTGCCGCCGTTGGAATAGATAACATTGCCGTCGCCGGAATTAGTACCTCCCACAAGATTTCCATTCGCATCGATGATACAGATGCCATGGCTCCCGTTGTTGTGGATCTGGTTTCCCTGAACCACGTTATTGTCACCCTTAATACAAATTCCTGCGCCCGTGAAATTTCGGATTTCCAAACTCCGAACCGTGCTTCCTTGAGGAGTGTATCCATACTGCGGAGAGAACTCTCCGAGCAATTCGAAGCCATTGCCGTTGCCGGAATACGAAGACGACGGCTCCACAATAATTGAGGACCCACCGGTTACGGTCTGATCAGTCAACACTAGCGGCTGATACAATTGTATTGTCCGGTCAGCATCAGTACCTGCGAGATTAAATTGTATGCTGTCGAGTCCGGGATTTCCATTAGCAATGTTGAGAGCCCAACGTAATGATCCCTGGAGGGGAGTTCCAGCATTATCTTGATTCGATGTTACGGGGATTGATTGGGGTGAGTTTTTTCCAAACCTCGCCATCACTGTTTTGACATCATCCATCACAACAACACGCTGGTAACCGGAATATTCTGTTGTAGTCTGGCCAGCTCCTTCCCCGCTGATTATGATCCAAGATATGAAATGAAAGCCCGGGTTAGGTTGCGCTTCAAGATTTACGGCTTGGTTGTATTGGTATGGTTGAGAGTATGGAAGAGGCTGGATTATATTTCCAACTTTGACGCTTCCTCCAATGTCAGCGATCGACGATGCTGAATACGTGGCTCCAGTCTCTGGACTAAAAGATAAGAGCTGGAAGGTAGACTCATCAATTTGAAATGGGTACCAATTAATGGCGAAGGATGTATTAATCGAGTGATTAGCAGTCACGTTTGTAAATATATATGTGGTATCTTTCGGTCGGTAAACCTGCTGTTGAGCAGTAAACCAGGCAACATTGTCGACCACTACGCTGGCAACATGGTGATTGGTTGCCGCTGCAATCGCGAAACTCTGATTTCCACCCAAGTTCACTGATACGGCACCGCTAGGCGTGATTGAACCGTTCGCACCTGCAGAAGCCGTAATAGTGTACGTGATGGTTCCGGTGACCTTGACATCGACATAGGCGTTCGCATTCCCATTCTTCCAGAATCCGCGAACGGCGATAACATTATCACCTGTCCTCAAGACACTGTTCGGCACATTAAAAACGAAATCCCCTGGAGATGCGCAGTCAAGATGAGTTTTCATTCCGCCTGAAACGTCCGTCCCGTTAAGCCAAACCTGGATGCTGTTGTCAAGTGCGACGCTGATTTGTACGTCACGAGTGCCAGCCGGCAGTGTCATATGTTTCCTTAACAATACATCTTTGGATTGCTCCCACTCGGTATGGACGTGAGCTGACGTATTGAGTGGACAGGGTGGGTTGATCTTTCCAACAGCAGCTACAGCCGTCGCCCATGATGCATCGTTGAAAGAAAAGTTTTGAAAACCTGCTGGGACAGAATTGCTCTTGACCATTAGCACTCTGTATCCCGCGGCCTCATAGGGCACGAACACCGTGCTCGGTTGCGCCTGTGCATTACTGATACTCATTGCAAACAGTAAACAGACGAAACCAAAATTTGTCCGCACCGTCCCGGACTTGTTAACTGACAATCGGAAATACTTGATCATGGAAGTTCCCAGTGTATTGTGATGATGCGATTGAATATCGTCGCGCAGGTATTTACTAACATGTGAATGGTTGAAGCGGAGTCGCTATACTCATCAGACGATTGCTACTCGCGGCTTTGAGCCTGAACAACGCTCTTAAGACGTGAAGTATACATCATGAGCGGCTCAGAATCGATCACGGTTTTGCTGCCAGTGGACTCCTCGTTCATCACTGTTAGCTTCCCTTGATCTCCGCCAGAGACTATGAGCCTCCCCCCCTTCTCTCTCTCCGCGAATACAACCACTTCTTCATCCACTTTGAACTTAGGCGTGTGGCTGTACCATTCTCCAACGCCGCCGATTTCACCACCTGGAGTCGATATAGTTACTGATATTGGATTCCCCTGTCCCTTTATATTCTGATCTATCGCCACTGTCACTGTTGTGTATATTCTGCTGCGATCGGCGTTCCACTCGGATTGGACGGCAGTCACCTTTCCAACGACGATGACATCAGCCCGGCGAGCCAGCTCTTCAGTAGCCATGCTCTTTGATTGCGCCCTACTTGAGTTCGGAACACTGACAATGAGAAGAGCTCCAGTGAACAGGGCAAGAAACCCTTTAGATTTATATCGCATGCTTAAACCTTTCTGATGGTTGGTGGTTGAATTTGAAAAGCTTGTTCAGGAAAAAACGCTCCCGGTGCAGTGTTAAGACAACAAATTGAAAGAAAACGTCTGAGAATTTGATGCTGAATGGTCTTGGGGAGAGGAGTAGAGATGTCAATGTCTTCATCGAAACAGAATATCGTATCACCCCCGAAAAAATCTAGTATGAGCAAGGCAAAAAAAAGGCAACTGGTTCGATGAGGATCAAAAGGAGAAAAGAACAGACCAAGGATTACACGTCAACTTACGAAAAATGGGGTTACTATCAAATCTACGACGTATTTGACAGATCAAGCGACAGCGATCATAGCGACTTTGTTGCGAATGGTCTTATTAGGTTGTGGCGGTTACGTTTCTAAAAAGGTGCATCCACGAAGAACCCACTAATCTACCTGGATAAAGTTCAGTACGACCATAGGTAAAATGTAGAACCGTAGTGTAGAAAGAACAGAAACAGGCATGCCTCATTGCACGTCCTTACAATCCTCGGTCCCAAAATCTTCATTCAAAGCAGATTTGTATCCATTTCGCTCAACCTTCGTCTTCTCTGCTGCAACCTTTGTTCTGGCATGTAGTCTGAAACATTTATAGCCATGATGGAGAATTTGTGGGGGGAGAAGAGCAGATGAGGCTTTGTGCAGTTGGGGTTTTGTTCTCTTTCATGGCCATTAGCCATGCAAATGGGCAGACGTCATATACGGATGTGGTCGTTATTGTCAATGTGAATAGCAGTCAGTCCGTCGCGATAGGGAATTACTACCAAAACGCGCGCACAATTCCGTCGGTGAACATGATTTACGTTTCGGCGGATACTGTTGAAGAGATTGATAGCACCCGGTTTGAATTGCTGCGACAACAGATAGAGAGTCACCTAACTACGAATAACTTAGTGACATCAACAAACTACATAGTGACCACGAAGGGTATACCGCTAAAAGTGAACAGGGGGAATACCTTTTCTTCATCGTCTGCTTCATCTTCCGTCGAGAGTGATCTCGCGTGTATTCTCGGCTCGTACGAATCCTATATTGGACAAAATTCAAAGATCACATCATCCTACTGGCTTCAAAACGCTCAATTCACACGCGGCCAATATGGTTTCTACCTCGTAACGCGCCTGGATGCATATACCGTTCAGCACGTCTACGACCTCATTGATAGGAGTGGGCCTGGTTTGAGTCTGCCTGTGGATGCCCGGTTTGTGTTTGACCAGGACCCAAATTGGGACCCCATACTGAGTTCGCTGAATACGAATATGGAAAACGCATCTGCGATTCTTGTCTCCAGAGGAAAAAGCGTTGAGATCGACACAACAACCACTTTTCTCACGGGACGCCAACAGGTTGCTGGTTACGTAAGTTGGGGAAGTAACGACTACAACTACTCTGCATATTCGCAGTACGCGATACCGCAGAACTCATGGGCACCTGGATCCCTAGCAGAGACTTATGTTTCAACCTCCGGCCGAACCTTTGAGAGTCCAGCAGTCTATGGACAATCTCTGATTGCCGACATGCTCCAGGAAGGAATTACAGGCGCGAAAGGGTACGTGTACGAACCGTTCTCAAGCGCCATGACGAACGTGGAGGTTTTGTTCGATCGCTATACCAGTGGGAACAACCTTGCTGAAAGCTATTACATGGGGTCGCGATATCTCTCGTGGATGGACGTCATCATTGGTGATCCGAAAACAAGTATCGACGGGCCATCCTCTCCCCTGCCCGTCCAGTTGCATTACTTTAGCACATCGGCGACCGGTCTGATCGTTTCATTGCAGTGGGGCACGCTGTCGGAGACGAATAATTTTGGGTTCATGATTCAAGCAAGAGATACTGCCGCTCAGGACTTTATCGATATTGGCGGCAGCAACGTTCCCGGCAATGGAACAACCGTCACGCCGCACGATTACTTATGGCTTCACGAAGGTGTTCAGCCGGGTGTTTATGAGTACAGGTTGAAGCAAATCGATTTCGACGGAACAACTCATTATTCCGAGGCTCAACTTGTCAGCGTGGACGCACCAACAGATGTTGTCGAGACTGGAATGATATATTCCTTTGCTCTTGAACAGAACTATCCCAATCCGTTCAACCCTACGACAACGATTCGATACAGTATTCCAAAAACTGAAAGAGTGCGGCTTGCCATTTATTCGGGGCTTGGTCAAGAGGTCTCAAGGATGGTCGACGAAGTACAAACCGAAGGCACGCACCAAGCGGTTGTTCATGCTGGCACACTCGCATCGGGAATATATTTCTACCGTCTTGAAGTCGGGACAAACGTTCAAACAAAAAAAATGACTGTGATAAAATAACATGACGGACACAACCAATAATCAAGGGGGAGCACAGCATATGGACCATAATGCTGCAATGTCAAATTCGGATCACAACAGTGGTGATCAGTCGCATCACCACGAGTCGTTGACGCCCCGGCTTGCATGGATGATCTGCTATAAGGAGACTGGAAGTGCGCAGGAGGTGTGCAGAAAGTTCGGGATAAGCCGAAAGACATTCTATAAATGGCTGAAGCGATACAAGGCTTCAGGGGGTGACTCCAAGAGTTTGTTGGATCAATCCCGTCGGCCTCATACATTTCCACGGGCAACGCCCGAATCAAGCGTTCTCCTGTTGAAACGCCTCAAGGAACAGACAGGATTTGGGCAGAGAAGGCTTCGCGCCTATCTTCAGGAGAAACATAACATCACAATCTCCGAGAGGACAATCTGGAAAATCCTTAAGCGCCTTGAAGAAGATGAAAAGGACGTTATGCCTGGCAAGAATGTCAATCAGCCGAGCAACATAATCTATACTCATCGCCTGGGACAGTAAGTGCCCAGTGATCGGACAGAATTGAAACCGGATCGTCCTTGATCTGATCCCCCACAATTCCCCTAAAATACTTGTTCCTCTTCCGTCAACCTCAAGAGAAAAACGCGAGGTTCGAACAAACCGGGTATCCAATGTCCCCAGCGACGGCTACTTATAGCCAGATTGCCCTATATTGCATGCGAAATCAACAACTTCTTATTGTAAAACCCAGTTCTTCTTGTTGACCTTGTTGGTGCTTTGCTTTACATTTCTCATGAGCCATCATGATTCATGAGCCTATAGTACTCAAGCACCTCATCTTTGACGCGTGCTGTTGACGTGAAAACTAATGCCACTCTCTCTCTGAGGGGCAAGTACTAAACCTTTCTTTCCCGTATTGGTATTCTGCTAATACGGATCTACAAAACAAAATATAAGTGCAAGCGATGAGCTGAAGCTGACATGGGCGATTACTTCAAATACCTCAATACGATGGATCCGCTATTCCATGCCCTGGTTCTATCTCGCATCAAGGACGTTGAAGACCGAGAAGGTATGAAGGGTCTTACCATTGATGATCTTGTAGAAGAAGATGAGCTGGAGATTCTACGGAAATACACGCTGTCGCTCTACAAAGAATACAAAACCTTAAGAACCATATTTCTCGAAAACATGCAGCTGAGCAGCCGTTCAGTGCGGATCAAGAGCAGTTCAAACTAACAATTCCACAAGGAACCAGACCGGGATTAAGCCGGGTTTTTTCTTTTCGTGACGCACCCCTTGACATTTCCAATTCTCCACACTAAATTGCCCCCACTCCGCACGCCTCCTTCTCCTTTCTGATCATACTATCCAGTAATCACGGGGAAGGTGTATCACACG
>DASWHW010000111.1:0-11963 GCA_036397975.1 Bacteroidota bacterium | reverse complement strand
CGTAAACGATGATTCGTCAGTGTATCCAGCTTCGTGCAGCGCCTGCAAAACACGTCGCGTGTGCGAGATATCCACATGGCCGACAATCCCTCGTTTCAGATTAAGTTCTCCGAAGCCCCAACTTCCATAGGCAGGATTTTCCGGATCGATCCCTCTTCCTTCGATAAACTGTTGGTGGACAAGATAGTCTGTCATTCGTTTGATAAGTGTGCTGTCTTTTTTGCTGCCATGGCGCACCAGAACACGAAGCGCATACGCCGTTGAGTAATTTGGATACTCCACCACATCCGGATCAGAGAAGCCGAGAGCGCCTTCGGCGTTTGTGTGCTCTCGTATGAATTTCACTCCTCCCTCCACTTGCTCCTTCGGCAGGCTGTAGATACTGTCGGCGACGGACATGAGCGTGAAGAGAATATAGGGCGTCAGCGCCTCCCCCGATCTCAGCTGCCCCTGCACCACGCTGTGCCAACCACCGTCACTCCCCTGACGCTCCCACAAGAACTGACACGCCTTTGTGAGTATGATCCTTCCTTCGGAATCACCTCCCGATCGTTGACCTGAACACTGTACCAACAGCGCAGCGAGCACGACAATCGGGAGTTTCAAAATCATTCGCGAAGTCATTACTTGTCTTTCGTATCCTGTTCGCTCATAAGAACCTTCGCATCGTGGTCCGCAGTCAACGTCATGATCACTGCGGCGGTACAAAACACCGGACTCGTGATGCAATGATGTCCGCCCCAGCTGCCGTTACCATCCTGGATCTTTTCGAACCTGCGGCCCATCTTCTGCTGCCATGATTTCCAGTTGTTATCGCTGGTAATAACCATTGATTCGGCCGTCATCATGTAGCTAAGATATTCTTCACCGCCGTTGTTTCCAAATCCAGAGAGGACGCGCTCGTCATCAAGCATGCGCTTGCCCGCCTGGTTTTGCTCGTACGCCTTCGCAAGACGGTCCGCTTCTTTATTGCCCACGCCTGCTTTCCGCAGACTGCTTTGGGAAACTGGAGCATCGGCAGACAAATCACCTTTGCGTTTTGCCTCGTTCACTTTTTTCTCTGCCTCACTGGCCTCGGCGGCGGTAGCGCGTTGATTGCTGGTGATAGAGTAAAGCTCAACACCTGCCGCTCCTTCTGTGCGCACCTCGCCTGTCTTCGCATCGAGATTACCTTTTTGATACTCACGGGAGCGCTCGAGCACTTTATCATCAACATCTCTCCCGGCTGCCTGACCCGCTTCCAGGGCAGAATGCGCCATAGCAGACTGAAGAACACCGGCCCAACCTGCACCTGCAATGCTTCCGTCGCTTGATTGGCCACGCGCGACTTTCCTGAGACATTTATCCAATGCAACTTCCACTCGTTTGCGCAACGCTTTGTCTCGTTTTGTGTGGGGCAGGACCCGAGAAAGAAATTGGGCGCACATCGCAACGTCGATATTTTGTCCCATCTTCACCTGCGGCTGAGTGCTTGTCAGGCTGGTGATATTCGCACCTTCTTCGGGGAATTCTTCCACAACCCCGAGGAGATATTCAAGAGCCTTCGAAATATTCGACGCGTGAGGGCCCTGCTTCAATGTGCTTCCGGCTCTCATCAGTGCCATGGCAGAAAATGCGCTAGTGGCCGGATCGATCTGCACAGCCTTCGGGTCGCGGATTTCCTGATGCTGGTGGCTCCCTGCACCCCAACCGCCATTGGGAAACTGGGCCGCAGCAAGCCAGTCGATACCCTTGTCCAAGAATTGAGAAACCGGTGGATTACGATCGGAACGCGATTGATTGTCATTTCCCGCCGCACCGATCAAACATAACGCCAGCAAAACAAAACCAACAAATTTGATGGGATTCATAGATCCTCCTCTGAAATGAAATGGGAATGAGAAATGGCTTATAAGGTTAATGACTTGGAATTGAAAAAGGTGAACGGTGAAAGGAAGGAAAGTTCACTTGGATCTTGTGTTACCCTTCTGTAGCTTGCAGAGAGGAAACTCAATCGAACAGACAACGAGATTGCCAGTGACTCAATCCAATTCAGCGTACGAGAGATACGAACTAAAGATCACGGTCAAACCGGATGACATCGATCAGCTCGGTCATGTCGGCAACATAATTTATCTCCGGTGGGTACAAGAGGCGGCAGTTGCCCACTGGCGAGCCGCAGCAACCCCAACGCAACAAGCAGAGTTGCTATGGGTGGTTATGCGACATGAGATAGACTATAAGCGATCAGCGGTTTTGGGAGATGAGATCATTGCCCGGACGTGGGTTGGTGAGGCGAAGGTAAATCTTTTCGAACGTCATACTGAAATCCTCCGGGCCAGCGACAAGAGGCAGCTTGCGCTCGCCCGTACAATGTGGTGTCCCATCAATGCACAAACGGGCAAGCCGACACGGGTCGGCCAGGATGTGAGGGAAAGATTCTCAGTTCCATCCGATTAAAGAGCAATTAGAATAGTAGGAGGAGTCATGAAAAGCAACTTTGTTCTTGTCATTTTGCTTTCACTGAGCACTATCTGCTGTAAGGATAGCGGAGTCGCCATTCCGGGGGTTCTCCTTGGCACGTATACATACAATGGATATGATCAGGGAGGAACTCTCATCGTTCGGGGGACCCTGATTCTTTCCCGGGAGGACACTATTATTGCTGGAACATGGTCCTTTAATGATGGAAGGACAGGCAACCTCGAAGGACGAATGGACGAAGGAAACATTTACATCGATCTCAACCCCGGCTTCGTTGACAACAATCTTCTCCTTCATGGCAGGTTCGAGGGCACAATGATCTCAGGTCAATGGGAACAGGTAGGCTTCCCCGGCGTCATGGCACAAGGAACGTTTACGGCTGTTCGGAGATGACGAGCATAAGTTATCCGATTCAGAAATCAAGATGCTCACTCACTCGTCATTATGAACAATGGCTTCATCTCAAAGCTCTTGTACCAGGGACGAAGTCGTTCGGTGTTGTAGTGCTCCTTGACATTCACCAGCTTCTTCGTGCTTGTCACTACGTCTAGCGGCACGTTGTCGTATCGACCGTTCTTGAGTACGACGAGCCTCCCATGGATCCCTTCCAGAAGAAGATCGAGAGCAAGGTTCCCGTACGCCATCGGCACGATGGAATCGATGGCATCCGGATCGCCACCGCGGACGAGGTATCCTAGTTTCTGATTGATAATGCCAACCGGTTTGCCGTTGTTGTGTTTAGCTGAACGTTTTCCCAACTCTTCCGCGACAAGGTCGCCGATGCCGCCGAGCTTCGCGTGGCCATATGCATCTGTACGCGCATCCTGAAGAATCATTTGCCCGCCTTCAACCTTCGCTCCCTCTGAAACAATAACCACAGCATACCTGCTGGGATTATGCTTTCTATCGTACATGAGCATTTCCGTGAGAAGGTCTATGCTCGCGTTGTACTCCGGAATAATGCACCGGTGCGCCGCGCCTGCCATCGTGGGCAGCATTGCGGTAAACCCCGCGTACCTGCCAAACACCTCCAGGACAAGGAAGCGCTCATGAGAACCGGCAATAGTGCGAAGGCTGTTCGTCATGCTTATCGTCCGGGTGACGCAGGTGCTGAACCCAATACAATAGTCGGTGCCGGGCACGTCATTATCCATCGTTTTCGGAATGGCAATAACCTTCACCCCTTCTTTATAAAGACGCACGCCATAACTCAGCGTGTCGTCGCCGCCAATCGGGATAAGGTGGTCAATGCCGAGGTAGTCAAGGTTCTTCAACACTTCCGGCGTCAAGTCGTTGACGTCTGTATTGTAGGTGTCTTTCAGATGATCCGGCACAGAGGCTTTCTTAACGTGGCTTGGTCGGGTGCGCGATGTATGGAGGAACGTCCCTCCTGTTCGCCCTGCTTTGTTCACAATTTCTTCGGAGAGAAACTGAAAGTTATTGCTGTTGTCCGCGTCCTTATCCCTGATGATATCGATTGCTCCCGCCCAGCCGCGGCGGATGCCCACTACTTTGTATCCTTCGCGTAGTGCACGGATGGTAACTGCACGAATTGCTGGATTTAGTCCGGGAACATCCCCGCCTCCTGTGAGAATACCGATAACCCCTGCTTTCGTTTTTATATTTGCCATGAAGAAGCCTTCTCTAGAAGATAATACTAAATTGTTCTATTGAAACGCGGGTCCAAATTACGACGGAGTGCCCGAAAAATCAACTCTGTGGCGAGCGGAGTCCTCCTGTGCAGACAAATTTTCTTGCAACTCACGCGATATTGCCGCAATATTAACTCAGCTGCCGGATGCCCATCCATATAGATGAAGGCCGCTATGAATACAATTCTCGACAGCCTCCAGAAAAACGTTCGCTCGATTTTTGCGGGACCGCCGAAGGACCAGAAGTTCGGGACGTTCGGCGGCGTCTTCACACCGACTGTTCTCACAATCCTTGGCGTCATTCTCTATCTGCGGTTAGGATGGGTTGTCGGTAATGCGGGTTCATCGGTGCCGTGATGATTATAGTCCTCGCAAAATCAGTCACCATTTGCACCGGTCTTTCCCTTTCATCCATCACGACGAATATCAAGATCGGCGCTGGCGGCGCGTACTCGGTTATTTCCAAGTCGCTTGGACTTGAAGCCGGCAGCAGCATCGGTATTCCTTTTTATATTTCGCAGACGCTTTCCGCGGCGTTGTACATTATCGGCTTCACCGAAGGAATCTGACTGATGGAGGTTGTTACCCCGTCTCTATACAAGAATCCTCCAATCAATCTTGATGTCGGATATATTTTCACGCGGAGCGACATCCTCAAGCTCCGTTGAGACATAACTCCAAAGAAATCTTCTCAAAAAAAATCCTTGACAACCTAACAATCGTTTTGTTATTTAATGGGGTCGCTTCAGTTCCGAAATGCGCTCAAATCGTTTGGTTACGGAAGCTGGGAGTTCGGTTATTCCTCTCGTTCGTGAGACCTCGCACTTATCAGGTTCTCTAAAACATTTTTTAGAATTAACGGGTCTTTCCCGAGATTCATCAGACTGCCATCTTTAAAAGAGTCCCTTGCTCTTCCGAAGGTCGCTTGAATTTTCTCGAAAACAAATCACACTAACTCCTCACATCAACCCAGGAGGCAACATGTTCCGCAGGTTACTACCGTTATGGTGCGCAATGCTGAGTGTTTGCATTCTTCGCATGGCGGAAGCGCAGGACAAATCCGCAATGTGGAATGCGGCAAAGCGCTGGCAGCTCGGGCTGGATGGTCCGATTGCCGACCCAGCCAATGCGTTCGTAACAGATTTCACCACTGACAATCCACCGAACACTCCTGATGTGGCCGTGTTCAACCCATCTGCAAATGCGCAGAGTGAGAATTCAATTGGTGTGAATCCCGCCAATCCGAACCAGTTGATGGTATCTACCAACGGACGGATTCCTGGTTCCAACCCGGTTGTTCATCAGACTTGGGCTTTCAGTTCAGATGGTGGTGCCACGTGGCCCAGCCAGAGCGAAGATCTTCCACCTGGAGTTCTTGACAGCTTTGGAGACCCCGTTGCATTTTTCGATGTGAGTGGTCGCGCGTACTTCTCGACGCTCGGTTCACCCGGTGGACTCTATTTTGTTTCGACAACTGATATTGGTGCGACATGGAGCCCACGCACCAATGCGGATCTCCTTAACAGCACAAACGACGATAAACAGCACGCAGCAGCCGATCATTCCGGAACATTCCCGAACAACGTCTATATTGCGTGGACAGACTTCGGCGTTACGGGGACTCCCGTTCAGTTTGCCCGATCAACTAATCAAGGAGCAACATGGCAGCCCCGCGTTACATTAGCGATTGGGTCCAATCGCGGACAGGGCGTTCACATTTCTACAGGCCCAAACGGTGAAGTGTATGTCGTGTGGGCACACTACACAACCGGAACAGCAGAAGTTGGAATTGGGTTCGCTAAGTCAACCGATGGCGGCGCAACATTTTCAACGCCTGTCATTGCATATCCGATCAATGGCATTCGCATAAGCAACGGCGGAATTGCCGCATTGAACGGAGTTCGAGCATCTAGTTTTCCATATTTTGATGTTGATCGATCGAGCGGCTCACGGAGCGGCTGGATCTATGTCATTACTCCTGAACTCGTTAACGGCCAGGCTGATATCTTCATGAGGCGGTCGTCCGATGGCGGAACAACCTGGAGTGGGCCAATTCAGGTTAATGGTCCGGATGTTGAAGCCGGTAAGTGGCAATTCATGGCTTCAATTGCGGTAGATCAGATTACCGGCGAAATCAGCATTGGCTACTACAGCATGGACTCGACCGGTTCGAATTTCATGACGAACCGGTACATAGCTCATTCTATTGATGGCGGCGATACATGGGATAACTCCGTCATCAGCGACGTCCGCGCAAATTGGCAACCGCAAGGAACGCCGAACACAAACACCACATACAACGGCGATTACTACGAGACTACCGCCTGGGGCGGTAAGGGGTGGGCAATATGGACGGATCGTCGGACGGGAACAAACAAGGCATATGTCGAGAATCTCGTCTACGCTGATCCGACCGACCCGAATCCACCAAGCGCAGTTTCTGCATTCTCAGACTATACAACGCCGACTTCCATTGTGCTAAGATGGACAAAACCCACCACTCTTGTCGACGGGACACCAATTGGGCCATACGTTGTCCGTGTAAAGCGCAACGGATCCCAGATTGCTGAAGTGGCAAGTACCGACAGCACTTACGCTGATATCGGGCTAACTGACGGCACCTCCTACGCGCATGCGCTCCAAACACGCCTTCTGAGCAACGACAGCCTGAGTTCGGAGGCAACAACCGGGTGGACTGCTGGCGGCGCAAAGACTCCTCGCGGGCCCACTGCCCTGACGGTCAGTGGAACCGCCGCGACCGGTTACACCATCCGATGGACCAATCCGTCGCAGCAGACCGATGGTACGACTCTTGACGATCTTGCCGGAATCCGCCTGTACAGAGATGGGATACTGTTTACCACTCTGACAAGAACTTCGGCAGATACCGCACGAGCGGATAGCACCACCGACATGCCGCCTGCCGGCCTTCATAACTACTCTGTGACTGCTATTGACAATGAAGGTCCGGTAAATGAAAGCGCGGCCAGTAACACCGGCTTCACACCGCTTGAGATTCCGTTCACCGATACATTCCCAACCACTGGGATTCCCAATACCGCAATCTGGGTAGCAACCAACGTGGACGTTACGGGTGGCGGCATCAACCCGCCGAGTCCTCCGAATGCGTTGAACCTGAACGGAAATCCTACCGGCGGTGGGGACAACTGCGAAGTCCTTCCTCTCGACTTGAGCGGATTACAGGGAATGGGTGTAGCCCTGACATACTTCTATCAACCCAGGGGAACTGGAGATAATCCGGAACTGGCAGACAGTCTCATCGTCGAGTTTCTGAATAGTGTAGGTGAGTGGATCTTTGTTCGAGGCTATCCGGGCCTCAACTCTGCCGATCCCGTCCCTCCGTTTGCGTTCCAGGCAGTTGGTGTTGATGGAGTGAGTCCGGGTGCAGGGACATTCTTTTATAACGGTTTCAAATTCAGATTCCGGAGCAAAGGCACGACTGGTGCCTTTGATGACTGGTATGTCGACGACGTTTCCTTCGGCATACCGACAGGATCCGCAAACATCGGCTTGAATGCGATCAATAGTCCTTCCGGACAAATCGCAAACAACGCCCCGGTGAATCCGGTCGTGACGATTACGAATGTCAGTGCTGTAACGGCCGGACCATTCAATGTTTTCATGAACATTACCGGACCGGGGACATCGTATTCTTCATCGCAACTCGATAGCAATATTGCGGCCGGAGGCTCGAAAACAGTGACGTTCAGCTCCGCCTTCACTCCCGATGACGCTGGCCAATGGAGTGCAACGGCATATACCGTGTTAAGCGGAGACCCGGACGCAACGAACGATACATTGAGTACCACGTTTTTCGCTGTCAATCCGATTAGTCTGCCGCTCTCGGAGTCATTCCCAAACGCGGGTCCACCCGATCCTCTGGTATGGACGAACGTGAACACGGTTGTAAGCGCTGACGCGTCTTTACCGCCAAGCACACCGAATGCATTGAACCTCGCCGGGAATGCAACAGGTCTTGGTCTGGATACTATAACTACACTCACGATTAACACCGGCGGCTTGGAAGGAATGGGTGTGACGCTCGCCTACTGGCAGCAGCCACAAGGTCTGGGCGACGTACCGGAAGCTGCAGATAGTCTCTCAGTGGAAGCTCTCAATAATTTGGGGGCGTGGATCATTCTGAAAAAACTTCCAGGAGCCCCGCTACGACCATTCCAATTCGAACAGTTCAATATGGATAGCGTCAACTCCGGCGGCGGGTCGTTCTTCCATAGTGGATTCAAGTTCAGATTCCGCAGTCGCTCAACGACGGCCACAACAACCCGTCAGGACGATTGGTTTGTTGATGATGTATTCTTTGGCGTGCCAACTGGTGCACCCGGCATGGGCGTGAGCCCGTTGGCGATTGCAGACACGGTACTGGAAGGATTGGTCGATACCAGCTCGTATTCCTTCGTCGTGTCCAATACAAATCCGTTCGGCACCCAACTGACATACTCGATTGCTGAAACACCATCCGTTGCATGGCTCTCGGTGGTTCCGTCATCCGGGTCCATAAGTGGTGGAAGCTCGAACGCTATTAGCGCGCACGTGAATTTCACCGGGATTACTCCGGGCACATATTCCACTTCGCTCATAGTCACCAGCAACGACACGACAAATTCAAGCGACACAGTTGCAGTGAACTTTGTGGTGAACGCTGCACCCGTTGTCGGACTCTCACCCGATTCGATTACGGCGAGTCTTGACATCGACTCGACAACAACGAGAACGATGACCATTCGGAACATTGGTGCCGGCCCTCTCACTTTCGATATCGCTATTGAGGATGCGGGACTATCGCCGAGGATTTCCTTCGCTCATCTCGCGAATAATTCGTACCGCGGTAACGAGGGAAGAGTTTCGACAAAATCCGGGGAAGCAAAGAGTGCAAAGAGTAGACCGCGGCTTCCGTTCATTCCCGGAGCAACCAGCTCAATTCCGGATGATGCGGACCCATCAGCATTAAGCCAGTACACGATGGTGAATGTCCCTGAAGGGTATCCGCAACATTTCTTCGTCGAACAAACGCCCGATCTTGCATGGTACAAGTTCAATGAAGTGGGTGGTTTGAGAACGAGGAATTTCGCCAATCCCGCAACTGCCATCAACGACTCTGCAGATATCCTCGGCAGCCTGACGATGGGTGGCACCGGTCAAGCTGGTGCGGCGCTCGTCGGTGCAGGAGCATCATCGTCCACCAGCTATGTGAACACAAGCTGGGCGACAAGCCTCTCGGGTGATTGGGCAATTTCCATGTGGCTCAATAACCTCCCAAGCAACACAACGCTCTACTATCTCTGGGGAGATAACACCGCGGGGAGTTTTCGCTGCTTCCTCGGAGGTGCAGCGGGCGCTGGCAATCTGCTCGTTCGTGGAGCGTTTACCGATGTTCTGATCACAGGCGTGGCTCCCGGGCCCTCCATCGTGGATGTTATCTACGACTCAGCAGTCCCAGAAATTCGTGCCTATGTGAATGGAACCTTGAATAACACTGTTGCCCAATCGCTTTTCGCAATTAACGGTACTGGACCGTTCAAGGTCGGTGGGTATTCGACGAGTACCGGACTTTCATCAGGATCATTGATGGACGACTTCATGTTGTGGAACAGAATTCCATCTGGTGTCACGTGGATAGTTCCGGACACGCTTTCGGGCGTCGTCACAGCAGGCGACAGCGTCCAGATCCTCATGACGATCGATGCAACGGGTTTGCTTCCGGGGTCTTACAGTGCCAGCATACAGGTGTTGAGCAACGACCCGGTCACTCCGGTTGCTTCGATACCGGCACATCTCACTGTCACTGGCGTTCCACCACCACCACCGGTAACAGAGAAATTTGCGGATCATACAACTTCAACTATGAAAGTGTCTGTCACCAACGAGGGTAATATCGGGTCATTGAACGCGTTTGTTGGAACGGGACCAGGGAGCGGTTTCCAGTTCAATCCGGTTTCAACAACTGGTCAGCGCTTATTCGAAGGGTCACTTATCATTGCCACAGATTCCGGACACGTGTCAAACGCAGCGCGCAATAATTCTTCGCCTGAGGTGTTCGACGCTGATTTCAAGTTCAATGCATTCATTGACACGTTGGTTTCTGGTATCGTGACTCGCTACACAACTTCATACACAGATTCGCTTGCTGAGAACCCGCTGTTTATTCGGGTCGATCAAACTTCATGGAGTCTTGATTCGACAGGTTTGAGCAACATGCTGTTGATGCAGCTCGACATAACGAACAGCAGTGCTTCTTCGATATCAGGTATAACCTTTGGCGGCTTCTTCGACTGGGATGTGGACCCTGCGACAGCTCAGGATCGCGGGCAGGTTGTAGTCGACTCGACAAATACGATCCCTGGTGTCAATGGTGGAACTCCGTTTATCATGGAGATGCTGGAACTCCATCAGGGTGCATCACCGACCTCGTGGGTTGGCATTGTGCCGCTAAGCGAGAACACATTCAAGGCCAGACGCATTAGCATCCAATCAACAGAGGTTTTTCCTCCGCATATGACCGACGGAGATAAATGGCTCTATGTGAACACGAACCGGGCGACAAACCCGAACGGTGATGCAGGATCAAACGTTGACCACAGCCAATTCTGGGGTCAACGTTCGTTCAATCTTGCAGCAGTCGCAACAAAGCGTGTTGGCTTTGCAGTCGTTGCGGGAACTAGTCTGGCCGATTTTGTTCGCTCCGCTCGTGAAGCACAACGGCAATGGGTACTTCGCCTTGGCAACGCGATCGATGTCATCACCACGGATGTTGTCCAGACGACGCCGGATGCAATTCCTGAGTCGTACGATCTGGGTCAAAACTACCCGAATCCATTCAACCCGACAACGGTTATTCGTTATGCCTTGCCGGAACCTTCCAGCGTGACACTCAAGATCTACAACGTCCTCGGACAGCAGGTCGCTGAGTTGGTCAACGATGTGAAGTCTGCTGGATTCTTCCAAGCACAATGGAACGGCCGTAATCAATACGGGCAACTGGTCTCGTCCGGTGTGTACTTCTACCGGATGGAGGCACATGCGACCAATGACGGTAACGTCTTCGTCAGTGAAAAGAAGATGTTAATGCTCAAATAGTATCTTTATGATCGCGCGTTAATCCGCCATAGCGGGACTGATACTTAAGTAGAAATATGAATAAGACTAGTCCCGCTCGGGCGGGACTTGTGCTCGTTCATCAGAAAGACAGATCACACGGTCTGAGTTTGTTGAGTGACAAGCCGCATCGGAGACTCCGATGCGGCATTGTCGGCTTAGCTCGGTCGGGAGAAAAAGGTAAACGGCTGTATTGACATTCGCCGGTTCGTTTTGCATATTACTCGCAAGGTCAATACTCTTACTCTCGATTGTTCCTTTCCTGTTGTCTCCCATATCGGGTTGAAGTTGACAGAAAGATTAGCCCAGTGTTCATGCACACGTGTGCAGTTCCTCGTTTCCTTGGCGAATGATCCCTCGCCGTAAGAAAACGCACCTTTTCCAATTTCTTTTCTCTAAGCCTTTATAATAACACTTCCCTTTCACCACACACCTAATGAGGAGGCATCATGCTTCGCACATGGTTAACACTTTTATGCTTCATCCTGGGAATCGTCTTAAGCGGTTCTCTTTTTGCACAGGATCAAAGCGCACAACCGATACCAGTCATCAAGGACAATCTTCGGAAGCAAGTCCGGCCAATCGATCAATCGACGATCGGTCAAGTTCATGACCAGGGTGGGTTCGTTCCGCTCAGCGGCACGACAGATGTTCTTGTCAATAACAACAATGGTGCAAGTGGCACCGCCAATTTCACGCAGAGTGAGACGGATA
>DASWHW010000110.1:0-4933 GCA_036397975.1 Bacteroidota bacterium | reverse complement strand
GCATCATTCGTGTGAAGCGTCGAGAACACAAGATGTCCCGTCAGCGCTGCCCTGATGGCAATCTCTGCGGTTTCGCCATCACGAATCTCACCGACCATAATCACATTCGGATCCTGGCGCAGAATCGCTCTCAGTGCAGACGCAAAGGAGACGCCGATGTCGGGACGAACGTGCGTTTGATTGATTCCCGTCAAGTTATATTCGATTGGATCTTCGATTGTTGTGATGTTGATTTCGGGATGGTTGATGGCGTTGAGGGCGGCATACAATGTTGTGGTTTTTCCGCTTCCGGTAGGACCGGTTACGAGGATCATCCCATAGGGCAGGCGGATTGTTTTGCGAAACACTTGGAGATCACCCTCTTCAAAACCGAGGGCTTCGAGGTTTAACTGAAGCCGTGATTTGTCTAGTATGCGCAGGACCAGTTTCTCTCCGAAGTCTGTCGGAAGCGATGAGACGCGGATATCGATAACCCTGTCTCCTTCCCTCACCCGGATGCGACCATCCTGCGGCCTACGCTTTTCCGCGATGTCGAGATCAGCCATAATCTTCAGTCGTGAGATAAGAGCTTTTGACTGGTTTGATGGAGGGTGAAGCATCTCATGAAGAAAACCATCCAAACGAAATCGGACGCGAAGGGTCTTGTCGTACGGTTCGATATGGATATCACTTGCTCCCAGGGATATGGCATCCGAGATAATCTTGTTCGCAAGTGGAATCACTGATCCATCCGCCGATCCTTCAGATAATCGTTCCTCTTCACGTACCGATTTCACCTCTGAATGAGAGACTGAAATTTGTCTGCGCTTTGCATCTGCAAGATTATACCAGCGGGTAATTGCCTCTGAAAGTGCTTCATCAGGAACAGTCACCACGTTGATTTTCTTGCCCAAAAGAAAAGCAAGATCATTCACTGTCTCATTATTGTATTTTTCTTGCAGAGCCACGGTTATGGTTCCGTTTCCGGCGGAAATGGGCAGGGCATTCATTTCGAATGCAGTCTGGCCAGAAATCAAGGCCAGCACATCAGGCGCTATGGAAAGGGATGTGAGGTCGATTGTTTTGGCTTCCTTGTCCATCTCATATCCCGACGAATAAATTGAAAACTTCCCAAATCGATTCCGAAAAGAGGCAAACAGCGCCCGCACTCAATGCGAGGAACGACCCGAATGGAATCGCATCAGCAGGGATGCCACTCGGAGAGTTGCTGGCAAGGCGGTTGAGAAAGCTCACACGCGGGCGAAGCAAGCCGTAGAGCGATCCAATCACAGCCGCTAACCACAGAGAGATGAGGAACGGTACGAATCCAAGAAACAAGGCAATCAATCCAGCCAACTTGATGTCACCGACTCCCATCGACTCCCTCCGAAAGATCAGATTGCCCAGGAGGTAAATCCCCACCATCGTCGCAATTCCTCCAATAGAGGATAAGAGTCGTTCGCTCAAGGAAAACTCTTCCATTCCGTAAACGAGAACAACTCCAACACACCAGCCAACAATCACTATTGAGTTTGGAATGACGAAGTGCTTCCAGTCGATCACTGCGGCGAGAACCATTACGAGCAAGAAGCTTGAGCTCCACAGAAACATCGGCGACAATCCGTATATAATAAAACTGGCCAAGAACATTCCCGCACTCAGAACTTCCGTTGTGATGTATGTGCCCGGAATGCGTCCGCCACATGACTGACATTTACCTCGAAGGCCCACGAAACTTACAATCGGCACAAGCTCGATCCATGTCAGTTTTACATCGCATTGAAGGCAGCGCGAGCGTGCCACGATAGATTGCCGAATTGGAATCCTCCACGCACAAACATTAAGGAAACTCCCAAAGCAAGCACCCGTGAAGGATATTATTGCAGCGGTGATGTCCACGCTTTCATCCTTCAATCGGGGACTTTTTCCACGATTGCGCCGGTCTCATCGACTGTCCAGACGTTGAACACCTCATCCCCGTCGAAATCCACAACTGAGGTTGCTTGTGCCAGAAAGCTTTTCTCGTCTGCAGAGACCACTTCGATCTTATACCGCGCAGATCCTCCTTGTGAGACAAGCTTTTCTTGTTCAAAACCGATTTCCGTCAACCCTGTTGTATACCGGTCGCGTTCAAATTTGAAGCTTTGTTCCAGAGTATGAACCTGTTTGAGCATCAGTTTTGCCTCGGTGGTCTTCGCCTTTGTGACTACAGGAAGAAGCTTAGGAAGAGCCAGGAGGACTAACACACCGACAATCACCAGTACAACCATCAGTTCTGCGAGGGAGAAACCCGATTGTTTTTGGATAGAATTGTAGAAACGTTGGAGAGTTCGCATGAAGTTTCTTTATGAGTGGACAAGCGAAAAACACAAGGTGCGCGAAGAAAATGACTTAGCACCTTGAAGCAGTGCAAAGTCAGTACCACATGCGGAATGAGTTTTTTGATGCGGAATCGAGGGTATGCCGACAATGGGAAGGCAAGGGTGCGACTGAGATGTCGCAGTAAAAAATTCAAAGAGTTGAAAACAAATGAGTTAGAAATTTTCGTGACGCGACTGAATTGTCGCAGTAAGAATTTCAATGCGTTGAAAACAAATGACTAAGAAGTTCCTAGGGTGCGACCAGATTGTCACAGTAGATTTGGGTGACAAGAAACCATCTGAAGTTTTCTAAGAAGAGTTTACATCGAGGAAAGAAACGATTGCGGGGGTTGCAGATTTAATGAGGCTGTACAAATTCTCCTCTTTCGCAATTTGCTGTTTACGGACCCATCCCTTATCGACTAATTGGTCGAGGGCAGATCTCAAGGATTCCGCAGTTGCCTTGCTGTCCCTACTAATCCACCATCGCAATACGCCCTCCAATGTGTCCTTTGCATCAGGATGTCGAATTAGATAATGAAGGATTTCTTGTGCAAGAATATAAGGAGTGTGCGGCACCAATAGCCTCGCTTTGTCGACGTAGAATAAAAGCAAGGATAGTACCAGAAAAGAATTACTGCAGGTTATCAAGCTGTCGAGGCAAACTCTGAGCGATCCAGGCTGTGCTTTTGGAGCAGACGTTGTAAAACGCGACGATCTGTCCCTGCACGATCAGCGGCAAGCGTGAGATTGCCTCCATGCAGACGAAGTAGGTTAATAACATATTCCTGTTCAAAACGACGAACGGCGTCACTTTTGGCTTCCTTAAAAACGGAAAGTTGTCGCTCTTTTTCCCCCTGAAACTGGAAATCTCTTGCCGTGAGAGATCCTGATTGGTTCATGAGGATTGCTTTGTGAATCATTCCCCTCAATTCCCGCACATTTCCAGGCCAATAGTGGATGAGTAGGGACTGAATAGCTGAAGCGGACAGTTCGCGTGGAATAGAACCGAGCTCTTGTTCAAACATTCGTAGGAAATGCATCGCAAGGACAGGAATGTCCGTTGGTCGCTCGCGTAAAGGTGGGAGTTCAATCGCAAGCGAAGAAATCCGGTAAAACAAATCCTTACGAAACTTCTCAGACTCCACCAGGGCTTTGAGGTCACTATTGGAAGCAGTGATTACTCTAACGTCCGCGACATGATCCTTGGATGATCCCAGTGGGCGGTAGTGCCCATCCTGCAAAAAGCGGAGCAGCTTGATTTGGGCCGCTGGAGTAAGTGTGTCCACTTCATCAAGGAACAATGTTCCTCCCTCTGCTTCTTCAATGAGGCCTTTCGTTGGGGTCGAAGCATCAGTAAACGCCCCCTTCACATGACCGAACAATTCGTTTTCGAAGAGATGGTCCGGGACGGCGCCACAGTGCACTGGCACAAATGGCCTTCCACTTCGAGGGCCTCCGTAATGGATTGCTCTCGCCGCTAACTCCTTGCCTGTGCCGGTTTCTCCCAAGAGAAGAATCGTCGCATCCGAACGAGATGCGATGTGAACCTGGTCAACCGCTGATAAGAAGTTTTCACTTTTGCCAACGAGGCTTGCAAACGCCCCTTCCAACGACTTGCTCATTCTTTCGGTTACCACCGAAAGAAATCGCCTTACACGGGGTACAACCCTCAATTCGTCAAATGGCTGTAAGACGAAATCCGTCGACTTGAGCAAAAGGAGCTTGTGCAGCGCCGTTGATTCTGCCGACATACCCATTGCAACAAATGGGAGGTCCGGATGATTCTTCCTTATTCGAACAAACAATGGTTCAATATTGCCTCTATTTATTGCCTCTAGTAGCAAGACCAAGAGATGACAACCATTCGATAGAAAGCCATGTACATTTGCATATTCTCTGACCTGACTATTAGAGATATTCAGGTGAACGTTCTCTTCGCTAAATGTCCCCGAAAGGAGGGAGTGAACTTTGACGGCCACTTCGCGAACCTCAGGAGAACTCACCAAGGCTATGTTCGAGTTTGAACAAGGCATTGAGTGAACCAATTGATACTGAAAGATGAAAAAGAGAAGAAAAACAAGGAAGGCCAACATGCCTCGATAGACTGTTAGATCAGGAGATCAACCGAGGCCGAGGTCTACATCAATATCAAGAACAGATCGAATCTTCACTGGGGGATCTCGGTTGCAGGAACCAGTGCGAGTCCTTGAAGCCGGAATCATCTCACGCTCGATCTCTGTGCATAATACTATCGATTGGTGCCAATAACAATACCGTGTTCACGGTATTTTTTGCCAGGATACGCCACTTGGGACAAACCAAAGTTCTGGATTCACTCAACATCTCAGTTCACTTGTCCAGGTTTACGCTGCCGAAGGTCTTGTTTCCATTTACGGTTGAGTGGATCAAATCTGTAGATCGAAGCCGGAAGGGTACCATGAGGGGTGCCGTACGGATGGGAAAGCAAAAGACCCTTGCATTTGCAAGGGTCTTTTTGTGCCCGGAACAGGACTTGAACCTGCACGACCTCACGGCCACTAGCTCCTGAAGCTAGCGTGTCTGCCAATTTCACCATCCGGGCAAAGTACTTT
>DASWHW010000109.1:0-40785 GCA_036397975.1 Bacteroidota bacterium | reverse complement strand
TGACCAGATGGAAAGGCAAGAGAGGAACTATGTGAAACAAAAAAGCCTCCCTCAATGAATGAGGGAGGCTTAATTATTTTCTTAGAGGTTGGAGCTCTTCAACGAACCGCTATATCCGGACGAGGTGCTTCTGGAAGAACCGGAACTATCGTGTCCGGTCTTGGAGCTTCAGGCAGCACGGGAACTATTGTATCAGGTCGAGGCGCCTCAGGCAAAACCGGTACAATAGTACCAAACTTTAACGCGGATCCGATTGCTGCGTTGGTGACGACGACGAGAACGAGAGTAATGAGGAGCGATCGGACGCGTTTAGAGGTGGAAGACATGGTGGACTCCTTTCAGGAGAATGTTGGGTAGATGTTATGTGAAGTCGTTGTATTCGAGTTTTTGTCAACCGAATTGAACTGAAGCCGAGATTCAATTGGGGGCCGAAGAACATTGCGATTCATTTTCTGTCACCTATGAGTATGGCCTTTCAGGGAACAGGTTCATTAGCGAACTGCGAAGTTCAATGAACTTCTTTTGGGAAGAGATCGGACTCACTGTCATATTCATCACAGGCTGTACTCCCTATCACAAATCCTATGGCCATCCTATGAAAAACAGTCCAAAAAAGCAAGTGTCAAAAAAGTTTGCGTTTTTATGTTGACAACTTTTGATCTGCTACCTATATTGGATTCAAGTTCGGCTGGAAAATCGTCATTTTTGGGGAATTTGAATGAAAAACCTAAGGCGTGCTTTCTTGATATGGTTTGGAGTAATGGGTTTCTTGGCGGGAACATTGGCGCTCTTCCCTCACTCGGAAGTTTTACCGATCGGATTTGTCAGCTATTCTATTCTACTGTTTGGGCTAATAACTTGCGTGTTCATAATCAAGCATGAGCCAGTCCGGGCAAATAAGTTCATTTTTTTAAATTTCTTAGTGTTCTTTAGTCAGTCGATTTTGTACCACGCTTATCCTTTTCTGGACACTGTGTTGTTCAATGAAATGCGATTTGCAAAGTTTTATTTTACGCAGTACGTCTCACTTTCAGCAACCTTCCTACTCCTCGCTTTGGCAATTGTGTATCCTACGGTAGATCTTATGTTTAGGTCCATCAGGGTTTTTCAAAAATATCTTGTTGCTGGGACAATAGTACTCGGATTTTTTATTTATTACTTCCACCCCTTCTTTGTTGATCCATTGTACATCTATAAAACCGAAGAGGTTCAGGCCTGGAAATCCCTTGAAGTGGCTTTCGACAATCACGACCAAGTATTTGGAGTGCAGCCCTCCGTGGAAGAACTGACGCAAATGATGAAAGCGGATCCATCGATACCCGTTAGTGTGTCGGCGATTTATCCGTATCTCTTGGGATCCAACTACCTTGCTCTCCTCTTGCGGCCACTGTATTCAGCGGACATCATGATGTGTGTCGTCTCTTTGTTTTTCATCCTTTTATTTTTTGGATATCAGTTCGTGAAGGATCCACCTCAAGGAGCTTATGTCGAGAAGATAATGTTGCTTTTCCTTCTCCTTTGCACGGTCGAGATTTACAATGCATGGATATTCTTGCATATAGTCGAAGACTCAATGCTGCGAGATTTTATTATTGTCAGCCAGTACGTTTCAATGGCTGTCCTAGCGATGATTGTGTTCTTCTGTGCGTTGAGACTGAGGTTCATTACATCTCCCAAGGGGGAATTCTACGAGCAGGAGATTGCGGCTCGTCCGGCTGGCATTACGCGTTGGCGGGATGCGGTGGATAATTTTGTGATTGCAAAGTTTTTTGAAAATAACACGATACTGGGAAGAATGTTGGTCGATCCTCAACGACGGCGTTAACCTGGTACCTCCCCTACAATAAAACGAGAAGAAAGATGACAAACTTAATGACGGGGGTTCGTAAAAATGGATAAGAAAAATAAAGTTGCGGGCAGTCGAAAGTCCGACGCACCGGTCGAGTATCCGATCGTCGGCAAGAGCAAAGCGACGGAGCAACTTCTGAAGCAGATTGCTAAGCTCTCCAAATCGCGTCGCGATGTTCTTATTATCGGAGAAGCCGGTGTCGGAAAGGGTGCTGTCGCAAAGAACATCTTCTTCAAGAGTCTTGAGGATATTCCCGAGCAACCCTTTGTAACAATCAATCTGGCGGTCATCGACGATCGTGAGCTTGAATCAATTCTGTTCGGAGTTGAAAGAGGAACTGAAGGAAGTTCGAATACGTCGAGGCGTGGGATGTTCGAAGTGGGGAACGGCGGCACGATCCTCATAGAAGAAATCGAGGAAGCCAGTTTTCGAAACCAGATGAAGATTTTGAGCTTCATGAATGGTCGAATGACAAAGCGTGTCGGCGGTCTGGAGTCGCAGAGTGTGGACATTCGACTTCTCATAACAATGAAAGCCGATCCTTTCGAATTGGTGGAGAAGCGGACTCTTCTTGGCGATCTTTACTCCAAGCTCTCTGACTGTGAAACACTTCAAGTTCCGCCACTCCGACAAAGGCCAGAGGATATACCGTTGCTCGTCAAGCATTTTACATCGGAGCTGTGCAAAGAATTGGGGATCGGTGAACTGGTAATCGATATCAATGCCATCGATGTTCTTGTCCGGCAACCGTGGCGCGAGAACATCAGAGAACTCAAGGCAGTCATAGACAAATCTGTTCTTTTCTCCAACGACGGCCGGTTCATGCTGCCGCCTGAGTTGGTCGACGAGAAGACAGAGGTTGTCAAGATGATCAACAACATCGTATCGGGACAAGAGTTTGTCCTGGATAAGTCCCTTGATGTGATCGAAAAAGGAATCATCGAGCGATCCCTTGAGCGATTCGGATTCAACCAATCAAGAGCTGCTCAATTTCTGGGAATGACAGAACAAACGTTTCGATACAAACTGAAGAGGCTGGGAATCGCAAGCGCTCGGATGCGCTCCTAGGCCAGTCACACATAACAACTGCTTGAGAATGCCTCTGCAAACGCAGAGGCATTCTTGTTTAGGAGAACTTCCTATCTTTCCACTGAATCGGCAGCCCAAGGATGACGAGAATGGGGAAAATGAGAATATAAGCAGAGTAGTACAATTCGAACATGGGAAAGAATTTCATCAACTTTCTTGTCTTGAATCTCTTAATCGCTGGGTAGAGAAGGATGAAATCGCATGAGAGTTTCAGGAGTAACGCAACTGAAACAGCGGGCCAGTGTTGCGAAAAGATAGCTACGCAGAGCAGACTATGAAATGCATAGCTGACGCTGTAGAGGAGCAGCTTCGGGAAGCTCATATCCTTTCCCCCTCGAAACCATCTCAGTTTTTGCCGAAAAAGCTGAAATAAGGTTGAACAGGGCTCGCTCTCAACAAGAGTCGCTTCATCACTTGGAAGGCATGCCCTAAATCTTGTCCTCGACGTTATGGCATGAAAGAGGGCGTAGTCTTCCGTTACACTAAAGGAAATGTTACTGTATCCACCCACCTCATCGTACGCTTTCCTTCGCACAGAAAAGTTTGTTCCTACAGCTGTCACCGGGAATCGAAGTCCAATAGTTGCAGCAGCGACTGTCACGAGAAAAAACCAGTCGAGGCTCTGTATCGATTGGAAGACGCCGCGGGCACGCAGAGAAGTATAGCCCGCGACAATCCCGATCGATTCATTGGAGAAGTACTTGACTGTATCGGAAACCCAGGTTGGAGGTACCGTGCAATCGGCGTCGGTGAACATCAAGACGTCACCTGTCGCAACATCAACTCCTTGTGCGACAGCATTCGCTTTTCCCTGAAGGTTTTTCTCCCCCCTTTGAGCCGTTACTTGCCGGATTAATGTACTTTGTGCCGCAAATTCGTCAATAATTCGTGCTGTTCCGTCTTCGGATTGGTCATCCACCAGAATTATTTCCAGCAGATAGTCCGGGTATTCAATATGTGTGAGTGAAGTGAGGCAACTGCGGATATTGGTCTCCTCATTTCTGGCGGCGATTATAACGGATACATTCGGGCGATACGAGTCGTCGGCTGTATAGCGAACGAATTTCACCGAGAGAAAAAAAAGAATCAGCTGGATGGAATAGAGGATCGTGAGGACAACAAGAAGAGTTTCGAACATACCATAAGAGAGTTGACGGCTCTGAATTTGCGACGCGATAACATAGTCAAATCACCCGCTGATTGCAATACATCAACAACGCCCTTTTCTTGACTCTCCTGAGCAAATTGGATATATTTCCAACGAATTTTTGTTGGGAATGTGCATCTTTCATGAGTTCCATGCTCAAGTCATCAGGCTCTCCGTCGTTCAATCCGTCCGCTGAAGAATCAATGTATCGCAAGACTGTCCTCAAGAATGGAGTTCGCGTTGTGACAGAGACAATCCCTTACGTGCGTTCGGTGTCCGTTGGTGTGTGGGCGAACGTTGGGTCGCGAGATGAAAGACCCGATCAAAACGGGATCACTCATTTTCTGGAACACATGGTTTTTAAGGGAACGAAGAAGCGAAGCATTCGCGAGATAGCCCGAAGCATCGAATCACGAGGTGGGTACCTCAACGCGTTTACCACGAAGGAAAACACCTGTTTCTACGCCCGAATCCTTGACATCAATATATCGCACACTGTGGATGTTCTTTCTGACCTTGTCAGGAATGCAACCTTCAATCAAGGTGAGATGGAAAAGGAAAAACTCGTTGTCTTGGAAGAACTGAAAAGTTCGGAAGACGATCCCGAAGATGTGGTTCATGAGTATTTTGAACGAGCGTTGTTTCCCAACCACTCACTTGGCCTGCCGATCATTGGATGTGAGCGAAACCTCATGAACTTTCAACGCTCGCACCTGCGAACGCATGTTGCCTCCCACTACGCTCCATCGAATGTGGTGATTGCTGCTGCAGGCAATGTTGATCATTCGAAACTCGTATCTCTCTCAGAAAAATTCTTTTCAAGTATGTCGCAGACCGGTGCTCCACAGATGAGGAAAGCACCGTCGTCATCCGACGATCGCCCCAAAAAGCTTGACTACACCAAGAAGATTCATCAGGCACATGTTTGTTTGGGACGGAGGGCGTATAGTGCGAAGCATAAGCAGAGGTATCCGCTCCTTCTTCTGAACACTCTCCTCGGCGAGGGAATGAGTTCGCGGCTCTACCAATCGGTCCGAGAGCGCCACGGGCTTGCGTATTCAATATACTCCTTTGTAAACTTGCTGAGCGATACGGGAGTCTTCGGCACCTATGTCGCAACAGACGAAAAGAATGTGGCTAATGCGATTGACTTGATCTTCAAAGAGCTTGGAAAGCTTCGTTCGAAATCAGTATCGAAAGCTGAACTGGAGCGCACCAAATCGCAGATCAAAGGAACAATGATGCTCGGGCTCGAAAATATGTCTGGGAGAATGATGCGCCTTGGCAGCAGTGAAATGGTATTCGAAGAATATGTTCCAATCCAAACTGTTCTCGACAACATTGATCGAGTCACTGTCGAAGGAATCCATCGGGTTGCAAAAGAATTGTTTGTGGAAGAGCAATTTTCAACAGTGATCATTCGTCCGTCCTAGTCTACACAATGTACCCAACAGCATGATGCTGAGCAGAAAACACCTGAACGAGAATCTCCTCCGCGCTGAATACGCGGTTCGGGGATCTATCGTATTGCGCGCACAGGAACTGGAGCTGCAAGGAAAAAAGATCATTTATTGTAACATCGGCAATCCGCAAGCATTAGGGCAGAGGCCACTCACATACCTCCGGCAAATTCTTAGTTTGATCGAATACCCGGAGTTAATGAAGCAACAAGCCACCGACGTTCTTTACCCAAAAGATGTTCTTGCGAAGGCTCAATCCATTCTTGAACGGCATCCTCACGGGTCTGGTGCTTATACCAAGAGCACTGGAATTCCATTCATCCGCGAGGCAGTTGCACAGTTTATTCGTGATCGCGACGGCATCCCGGCGGACAGCGATCGAGTCATCCTTACGGATGGCGCAAGCAAAGGTGCTCAAGCCGTCCTGCTTGCACTTCTTCGGGAGAAGAATGATGGATTCATGATCCCGATTCCGCAATACCCGCTGTATAGCGCAAGCATTGCCATGTACAATGGAAAACAAATTGGGTACTATCTTGATGAAGCGAATCGCTGGCAATTGAATGAGGCAGCTCTTACCGAGAGTCTGCATGAATCAAAGCCACAGGGCATTCACCCCGTTGGTATTGTAGTCATTAATCCAGGAAACCCTACGGGAGCCGTGTTGTCATATGACAACATCAAAATGGTTATTCAATTTGCACGTCGTCATGATCTGTGCATCATTGCTGATGAAGTCTACCAGGAAAATGTCTACGATCCCGATTCGAAGTTTTATTCCTTCGCGAAGGTCATGCACGATCTCGATGTCAAGGATGTACCCTTATTTAGCCTCCATTCTGCATCCAAGGGATTTCTGGGAGAGTGCGGACACCGAGGTGGTTATCTGGAGTTGAGAAATATCTCGTCGGAAATATCGGCAGAGTTTGTCAAGCTCCAGTCAATAAACCTCTGTGCAAATGTTGTGGGTCAGCTCACGACGTATCTTATGGTCTCACCACCCAAAATGGGCGAAGAGAGTTATCCTTTGTACATAAAAGAGAAAAACAAAATTCTCAGTGCGTTGAAGAACAAAGCGGAGATTCTCAAAATTGGTATAAATGAAGTCGAAGGGCTTTCGTTAGATCTTCCACAAGGCGCGATGTACGCATTCGTAAAGGTTGAATTGCCTGCGGAAAAAGGGGTGAACGTTGAGAAAATGAAAGAAGCGGACCGTATGCAATACGAGGCGCAACGTGATTCGGATTATTGTATGTCGTTGCTTGAAGAGACCGGAATATGCGTCGTTCCCGGTTCGGGATTTGGGCAACTTCCCGGAACATTCCACTTCCGGACAACTTTCCTTCCACCGCAAAATGAGATTGAAGAACTAGTGTTGAAGCTGAAAACTTTCCACGAAAACTATGTAAAGAAGGAATCGGTTCTCTCCTAGAACTCCTATGGCAACAATAACGATCAACGGTCAACCTCTTGAGGCTGACAACATGAAAACGATCATCGAGGTTGCGCGGGAAAACGGGATTGACATACCCCACTTTTGTTGGCATCCCAAACTTTCAGTGGCAGGAAACTGTCGCGTCTGTCTGGTTGAGGTGGAAAAACTTCCAAAACTTGTTATTGCCTGCGCCACAACCGTCGCCGACGGGATGGTGGTCCATGCTAACAACCCGCGGGTGGTGAATGCGCGCGAGGCGGTGATGGAGTTTCTGCTCATAAATCATCCCTTGGATTGCCCAATCTGCGATGAAGCGGGTGAATGCAAGCTGCAGGACTATGCGTATAGCCACAGCGTTGGCTACAGTCGCTTCGATGAAAACAAAGTACATAAGCCGAAACGGGTTGAACTCGGTCCGCATGTCTTGTTGGATACCGAACGATGCATCATGTGTTCTCGGTGCGTGCGCTTTTGCGACGAGGTGGCGGGGAAGCCACAGCTGACCTTCACGCAGCGGGGAACACACGTGGAGCTGACAACCTTCCCCGGCGAACAGCTTGACAATCCATACTCGATGAACACCATTGATATTTGTCCGGTTGGTGCACTCACCAGCAGGGACTTCCGTTTCAAGGCACGTGTGTGGGAAATGTCTTCGACAGAGACTGTCTGTCCCGGATGTTCACGCGGTTGCAACATGTATTCCTGGGTACGCAACAACGAGATCCTCCGCCAGACGCCGCGGTATAACCCGGCGGTGAACGAATACTGGATGTGTGATGCTGGAAGGTTGGGTACGTTCAAGCACGTCAACGCAGAAAACCGAATCAAGACTCCCTTAATCAAGAAGAACGACGAATTTGTTGAAGTTGGTTGGGATGAGGCGTACGCGCACGTCGCGTCAGATCTAAGAACTTTCAAAAAATCAGAAATCGCTATCCTCGGCTCGGCGTACGCAACGAACGAGGATAACTATGTCCTCCGGAAATTTGCCGGCGCACTTGGCGTTAAGCACCTCGATTTCGTGCGACACGTGGTGGAAGAAGATGAAGATAAAATTCTTCTCACTTCCGACAAGACTCCCAATGCGCTCGGTGCGCAGATCATGGGTGTCCATCCCGTTGATGGTGGACACTCATTCGACCAGATCATGAGGGGGATTGAGGCGGGACAGATAAAAGCTCTTCTCATCCTGGATGATAATATCGGTGCCAACCCGGAAATTGCGAAGGTGTTGCGTCAGCTTGAGTTTTTTGTCGTCCTTTTGTCATTTGACTGCGAATCGACCAGACTTGCCGATGTTGTATTGCCTTCATCCACGTATGCCGAGAAGAACGGGACGTTTACCAACATTGATGGCCGTGTCCAACGTATCCGACCGTCGGTTGCGACTCTGGAACAGGATCGGGCGATGGATGGGTTTGCCATGAGCCGTCTGGACAAGTTCGGCACTCAGTTTGACCGGTGGGGAAGGGCAATGAAACGTGATGCGCGTCCGTCCTGGAGGATCGTTTCAGGAATCGCATCCGTTATTGGTGCGAAATTCAAATTTTCGTCAGCCGAAGATGTGTTTAATGAGATTGCCCAGACTGTGCTGGGGTTCAAAGGTATGAGCTACAAAACAATTGGCAATAAAGGACTCTCGATGCAGGAGAAGCGACACGCTGGGGTCCCCACTCAATCGTAGAGATTCCGATGGAATTCTTGATAATATCAATCACGAAAATCGCGGTGGTACTGGCGGTAAATCTTATTGTAGTGGCTTACCTCGTTTATGTCGAACGGAAGGTGAGTGCGTTTATTCAGAACCGAATCGGACCGAATCGCGTGGGTCCGTATGGCCTCCTTCAGTCATTCGCAGATGTTCTGAAGCTCCACATGAAAGAAGAAATCGTACCTGTCCAGGCAAATAGGTTTGTCCACACCCTGGCTCCGATCATTTCAATTACCGTCGCCCTGGTGACCTTTGCTGTTATCCCATTCGGAAGCACGATTGAGGTCATGGGGTATAACGTGAAGCTCATGATTGCCGATGTGAATATTGGAGTTCTCTACATCCTTGCGCTCACATCTCTTGGAGTGTACGGGGTCACGTTGAGCGGCTGGTCATCGAACAACAAATATTCTCTCCTGGGCGGTTTGCGATCCTCTGCGCAATTGATCAGTTATGAACTTTCGATGGGCATGTCCATCATCGGTGTTATTATGATTGCCGGGTCTTTGCGACTTGATGCCATCGTGGAAATGCAGGCCGGGTGGCGATGGAACGCAATCCTTTCCCCGATTGGTTTCATTACGTTTGTCGTTGCGTCGTTCGCGGAAACTAATCGTCTTCCGTTCGATTTACCCGAGGCGGAACCTGAGCTGGTAGGAGGGTACCACACCGAATACTCAGGCATGAAGTTTGGTACATTTTTTCTTGCCGAGTACGCCAACATGATTACCTCCAGCGCATTGATCGTCACGTTGTTTCTTGGGGGATGGCAGCTTCCGTTTTCCTTCGATGCATCACCCATGGCGACGAGCCTTATTCATATAGCTGCGTTTATTGTGAAAGTCGCCGCAATGCTACTATTCTATATCTGGATTCGCTGGACAATCCCTCGTTTTCGATATGACCAATTGATGAATCTTGGTTGGAAAGTAATGTTGCCTTTGTCAATTTTTGGCGTCATTCAAGTTGCGATTTTGATTCTTGCTGGGATTGCATAGTCCAGCGTTTTCCCTAATTCGAGTTGTGTAATGGAGAGAAGTACAGAGATTATCAAGCCCATTCGACGGAAAGACTTATCTTTCCTTCAGAAGACCTATATCACTGAGATTGTCAAAGGAATGATGCTGACTCTGAAACAGGTCTTCCGTCCAAAATTTACCCGTCAGTACCCCGAGGAGCGATGGAATCCCCCGGCCTCATATCGGGGTCGTCCGGTCCTGGTGGAAGAGGAGGGAGTTGAGCGTTGCGTGGCATGCGGACTCTGCTCACGCGTGTGTCCCGCGCTTGCCATCGAAGTGCAAGCCTCTGAAACCGAGCAAGAGAAAGAGCGCTATCCCGAACGCTTCGAAATAAATATGCTTCGTTGCATTTTCTGTGGTTTTTGCGAAGAAGCATGTCCAGAGGAAGCGATCATTATGAGCGATGAGTACGAGCTGGTCTTCACGAACCCGAAGGATGCGATCTATGGAAAGGACAAACTCCTCATGTCCACCGATCGATTGAAAACGCGTCTCGATTTTCTCCGCAAGTCCCGCTAAGATTTTTTCCTGGAGTCCACAAATGATACCGGCGTGTTGAGTCGTCGTTCGCTGTTATAATGCACCGATTGAGGAGTTATTTGTATTTCAGTGTGATTTTTTTTTAATTGGTGCAAAGTTCTTGCGTTTTGTCCCACTTTGAAGGTTTTCCCCACCCGATGGATCCATTTTTATTTGAGGTGGTTGGAATACTCATCCTGATTCTTTTGATAGGATTTTTTTCCGCCAGTGAAGTGGCTGTTGTTACCACTCGCAAAAGCCGTATGCAAGAATTGAAGGACGACGGTAATCGAAAGGCGGCGATCGTACTCAGCTTCCAGGAAAATCCTGAGCAGTTCCTGGCGACAGTACATGTCGGTGTGATCTTCTCCTTGATCCTTGCCTCAGGTCTCGGCGGTATCATCGCCATATTATCACTCGTCCCAGCCCTACAATCAAGCGAACTGTCATGGGTTCGTGATGCAAGCGCATGGCTTTCGCTTGGAATCATGGCAGCGGCCATAGGTTCCTTCGTCGTCGTCTTTGGTGAGCTTGTTCCCAAATCCCTTGCGCTACGCTTCGCTGAATCCGTTGCCCTCCGGACGGCCTCCCCGATTCTCTTTTTTTCAATGCTGTTCAAGTTGCCGGTGAAGATTCTAACATTCGCCAGCAACACGTTTCTTGCCCTTTTCAAGGACAAGACTTCCTTCACAGAATCTCGCATCACGGAGGAGGAGTTCAAGCTCATGCTCCAAGAGGGAACGAAAACAGGCGTGATCGACAAGACTGAACACGAGCTGATCGAAAGTATTTTTGAATTTACTGATACCGCCGCGAAGGAAGTGATGATCCCTCGTCCCGATATCGTTGCATTGAGTATTGACACGCCTCGGGAAACCATCGTCAAGATCGTGCTTGAAGAGGGCTACTCGCGAATGCCTGTGTACAAAGGCACCGTTGATAACATCCTCGGGATCGTATACACAAAGGATCTGCTCGGCATGCTAGAGTATCGCGATGTGATTATTCTGGAGGATATCATACGGCCTGCATTCTTCGTCCCCGAAACGCAAAAAATTAGTCGCCTTATGCGCGAATTACAGTCCCAGAAGCTTCATATGGCTGTCGTGATCGACGAATTTGGCGGAACGGAAGGTCTTGTGACGATCGAGGATATCTTGGAAGAAATCGTCGGCGAGATTCACGACGAATATGATGAAGAACTGCGTGATGTTGAGTCCAATGCGGACGGGTCTTTCGTAATCAATGCCCGCATGACGATAAAGGATTTCAACGAACGCTTTGGTGCGAGAATTCCCGCCGACGAGCAATACGAGACAATCGGGGGATTTCTTCACACAACCTCTGGCCGTATACCGGAACTGAACGAAGAAATTCCGTATGAGCATCTGGCTTTTACTATTATTAAGAAGAGCCAACGGCGAATTCGCCTTGTCCGCCTACGCAGGATTCCGGAGGCGAGCGCCAAGATTTCAGAAAAGGTTGTTGACGAAGGCAAATGATTCCGCGACTGATCCTCACCCTTCTCGATTCTCGCTGACCCGCCAATGCGCGTGTATCTGATCACGTCCACCCCCTACGCACTCCTTCATCATCGTTTTCAAAAAATTGCAGATACTCTTCGAAAGGCTGGCGTTCCGGTCACGTATGTGGAGCATACCTACGGATGGAAAGAGTTTCTCCGTCACCGTCGCGCAGAATTGATTGGCGAGATTGCCCGTTCTGCTCTTTATCATACACGTGCGTGCGCCCGATTATTGCTTCGCACGAAGAAGAAGTCCGTGCATCGCCGACAAGACGGGGAGAAAAGGGACTTTGAAATAGCGTCCCTTCCGGTTGTCATCCCAAATAACAGATTTGACTTTCGTATTCTCGATATGATAAATGCTTCCGTCTATCGTATCGTCCTCGAAGACAGGGTGCTAGGCACGATGCATTCCAGTGAAACAAGTATCGCGGTAGTTGACAATCCATTGTGGGGACAAATTCTCCAGAAGGGCGACTTTACTCATATTGTCTACGATTGTATTGACGAAGTCGGAGTCTATGCTGGTCGCTCGTCTGTTGATCGTGCCCTGCTCAACGAGAAGTTGCTGGTCAACCTCGCCGATTTCATTTTCGTGACAGCGCAATCTTTAGAAAAACACATTCGAACCCTTGACACACAAAAACCGGTACGGCGCATTCCCAACGGTGTCGATTACCAATGGTTTGTCGAAGGGGCGGAGAAGAGTCCGGTGCCGCAAGATCTCGCAACGAAGAAACGTCCGATGGTTGGTTACGTCGGAACATTGTACGAATGGATCGACTTCGATCTCGTGCAGAAGGTTGCCGCAAAACTTCCAGAGGTGTCCTTTGTATTTGTCGGCCCAGTCGATCGATCTGACCGCATCAGGGTTCTGTCATCTCTGCCGAACATGACGTGGTTGGGAAAGAAATCATATACGGACATCCCCGCGTATGTGCAAGCATTCGATGTCTGCACGATCCCGTTTCGCGAAGGAGGGATCGCAGAGAGCACTAATCCGATTAAGCTCTTTGAGTACTTTGCTCTCGGCAAACCGGTCGTGACAACTGCGATGAATGAAGTGAAACCATTCACCGTCAACAAGCTGTCGTACATGGGCCGAGGGGTTGATGAATATGTGAAGGCGATACGCGAAGCTCTCGCGGACCATTCGGGCGAAAAAAGCTCAGCAAGAAAAGAGGTTGCTCGGCTTCATTCGTGGAAAGAGCACGTGGAGCAAATGCTCGGAGTGTTCGAAGAATTATCGAAACATGCTTCGTGAAATGATCTTTGCACAAGTCATAAAGGACTTCATTCAGGAACTTGAGTTCATCTTCTCGACTTCGAAGAGGGGAGTGAAGGATGTGTTGCTCGCGATTGCTCCCCATGCAATTCAGTTGGTGACCGGGCTTGTGGCGTCAATTTTGATTGCACGCGGACTTGGCGCCGCCGGGATGGGCGAATATACTCTTGCCATGACTATTGCCGGTCTTACCATATCACTTTCCGACCTCGGCATTGGTCAGACGGCAATTCGCTATGCATCTCGGGCATTGTCTTCATCGGATGAAAAGGGGTTCCTTTCTGTGTTGCGATGGGCATTCCGCTGGAGACTTCTTCTTGTGTTCGCCCTTGCAATAATTCTC
This sequence comes from Bacteroidota bacterium, assembly GCA_036397975.1. Lineage (GTDB taxonomy): Bacteria > Bacteroidota > Ignavibacteria > UBA10030 > UBA6906 > SZUA-287. The sequence continues at coordinate 27,400 of DASWHW010000109.1, read as the reverse complement.
CTCGGGATTTCGCGTTGGATTGCAGAGGAATTCTGGCATCTGGAGAGATTAACATTTCTTGTTCGATTGGGAATCGCCTCGGGAATCATCGGTTCTCTCGCGTCAATTCCGAGCGCATACTTTCAATCACGGAAGGAGTTTGAGAGAAACTCCACCGTCTTGATTACTCAAACGATAATCTCATTTTCTGGCATTGTCCTTCTCGCGCTCTTGTCCTACTGGTCGGTACAAGCGGTTCTTCTAGTAGGAATTATCGGCGGGGGGATTGGGACGGGGATATTTATGGCGAGCGTTCCTTCGTCATCCCTTTTCTCCAAGGATGATGCGAGACAGGGCGGCTTTTTGTCCATGCTGAGGAGCCCGAGTATAGGAAAGAGCAAAGACATTGTTGATACCATCGAACCGGAGGCGTTTGCTCTTTACTTTCTTGCTTCGACCATTCTTGCTATTATTATTCTCCGGGTGGACGTCACGCTCATGGGCTACTTTCTCCCTCAAGAGGAAATTGGCCAGTATGCCGTTGCAACCCGTTTCGCGCTTCCGTTGGCAATGATCCTTGCATCAATTAACACAGCACTTTGGCCCCGGGCTTCATCCGCGGCCACGTTGGAAGCAAAGAAAGCGCTCTTAAAGAAGACACTCACGATGACAGGAGCGCTCTCCATCCCCGTGATTGGATATTCGATAGTTGTTCCATTACTTGCTCCTTATTTATTCGGGATGGCGTATGAAAAAAGCACGTTTATCGGACAACTACTCTGTGCACGCTTTGTACTCGCGATGTTCGCATCGCCAATGGGAGCCATTGGTTACAGTTTTGGACTGGTGCGTTTTTTTTGGATAATCAACTTGATCCAGCTCGTTTGCGTGATCCTGTTGAACATACTGCTTCTTCCCCGTATTGGAGCTGTAGGTGGGGCAGTTGCATTAATTCTCAACGAACTCATTTCTTTGGTGATGGTGGGATATATGGTCTGGCGAAAATTGAAAGTTCTTAGTACTGCAAGCGACCAATGAATTCCCTTTATCAAAAAAAAGACAATTTGGTTGAGACGTGGAACTCGGTTTCCGGGCTTTATGAAGAAAAGCAGTACTGGGCAGCGCCGGAGAACGTCGCAAATTTAGAGATCCTCCTCTCCCTTATTGGTAACCCGAAGGGACAAGAAATTATCGAAGTGGGATGCGGCAGCGGATTCACATCAGCCGAGTTTGCGAGACGGGGCGCTCGTTGCGCACTCATTGATATTTCTCCTATTGCGCTGGAGACGGCACGGAAAGCGTTCCTGGCCTCGGGTCTTGAAGAACCACAATGTTTTAATGAAGACGCACTCGCAAGTACGGTGGAGTCAGGTTCGTACGATCTTGTGTGGAACGGAGGAGTAATCGAACACTTCTATGACGAGGGGAAGGAACTTCTCCTCAAGGAAATGCTGTACATGTGTAAACCGGGTGGACTGGTGATTGTAACCGTGCCAAACCGGTGGTGCCTGCAATTTCAAGCAGTTCAGTGGTGGCAAAAAGTTACGGGAACCTGGAGGTATGGCTTCGAGGATGATATGAGTCCCCGTCGCTTGATGCGTTTGTGCAAGAAAATCGGCATCCGGTCCGGTTCCGCATCTGCATTCAACCCGGTGCTAGGTTGGAGATGGGTCCCCATTGCCCGCCGTTTTCTGAATACCCTAAAATGCGAAACAGTTGAGAAGCACCGTCAGCCATCCGTCATCGGCTTTCTCTCAGTGCTCTCCATCAGAAAGCCGCTCGACTGAGTATGATCGAGATTCTCCTAAAGCGGCATCTACAGGGAGTGTCTGCACGATCAGTCTTAGATGTCGGTCCGGGTTACGCAGACTTTAGCAGAATATCTGCCCAGGTCACCGGAGCGACGTCGATCACGTTCGTCGATAATGATGAAAGAGTTCTTGCCTGGCAGACTGAGGAATGCGACAAAATCGGGATGGAGTCGAGGAGTCTTCGAAGAGTGATTGGCGCCGAGAAGCTGGGCTTGGAAGATTCCTATGACATTGTCCATTGTCAGGAAGTTCTCGAACACCTGTCGGATCCTGGTTTGCTTCTGTCTCAACTCCAAAACAAATTATCATCACACGGAAAGATCATCATTTCTGTTCCAACGAGGATCTCCGAACGCTGGTTGAAATTTCTTAACTCAACATATATGTGGAATGAACCGTACGGACACGTTCAGGAATTTAACGAACGGAAGCTCCGGCTGATGCTAAAGGATTCCGGTCTCAGAATAGTCACGCTGATTCCGACGCAGCCTCATTATTTTCTTTCTCATTCGTGGATGGCTCTCGCGCGGATGAAAATCGAAGGATCTTCCGGCAAAGTCCTGACACAGGACTGGAGAGCGTCAATTCTCCGGTGTGTGAATGTCTGGTCGAGGAAAATATTTCTCTTGACGGGAATGACTTGGTGGGGATATCTACTCCCCCGGAATTACTTTATTATTGCAGCGCGGGATCAATCATGATTGCGGTTGACGTAAGCGTGCTTGAACATGAAGCCACCGGCATAGCGAAATCAACACTAGGGTTGTATGCAGCTTGCAAAAAACTTCAGCCTGACCTGGACTTGGTAGGGATTCATCGCGACGGACTGAAGAGCAACACGGATGGTGTCTTGAGAGATGTCAAGGTTGGCCATGTGCTTCCGCGGAAGCTTTGGCGGACGCTCGCCGTTCCTTCGTTCTGTTTTAGGTCGAAGCCAGAGTACGTCCATTTTCCGTGGAATGGACGGGTTGCACCCGCCACGTTCGGTGCAACAACGATTACGACCATCCATGACGTCTTACCCTTAAGCATGCCAAACTATTTTTCAGCGGAAGAGGAAGAATCTCGTTACCGCAGCAAGTTACGACGCGATATTTCTCGAGCCGCGATCCTCATTACTGATTCGGAATATTCCCGTAGCCAAATCAAAAAAGAGTTTGACATCCTCCATGAGCCCGTCGTCATTCCCCTTGCGACATCATGGAAGTTTCGGGGAGGGAGAGACGTATCTGCTCAAGATTATTTTGTGTATGTCGGAGGCTACGCAGAACGGAAAGGTCTGGAAATTCTGCTGGAGACGTTTCTTGAGGGACGAAAGCTAAATCAACTGTCTTCAAGCCTCTACCTGACAGGAAAGCCAAGGTTCATCTCGGACCGTTTCGCCGGGTTGTTGCGTCAATCGATTGAAGCGGGAATCGTCTTTGAGAAGGGCTATGTGGAAGACGATGAGCTAGCAGAAATAGTCGCAGGGGCCAAGGCACTGGTGTATTTATCGCTATATGAGGGCTTCGGCCTTCCCCCTTTGGAGGCGATGACTGTTGGATGCCCGGTCGTCACCACACGCGGAACCTCACTGCCGGAAGTATGTGGGGACGCCGTGATCTATGTTGATCCTTCTGACAGACGGTCGGTAATCGCAGCACTTCGTGAGATCGAACAGAATCAATCGCTGAGGGAGGACTTGAAGGCAAAAGGACTCGAGCGGAGTACGGTGTTCTCGTGGACAAAATCTGCGCAAATGTTTCTTTCTCTCTTGAATCGAAAAGGACGATCGCGGCAGAGGAATGAATGAAGAAGCAGCTTGTTTATTGTGAACCTCATTGCCACGACGTTGAGCACGCCCAGTATAATGCTGCTCTACTTCTTATGGGGACTCTGGCGTTTCCCGCCGATCGAGTGATCTTTATTGGGGAGGAGGAACATTGCCATTGGGTTCGTATGAGTCTCGCAGCGGCGAATTCGACTGTTGCGGAGAGGGTTGATTGGAGATTCATTCAATTAGTGCGAAACGAAACTCCCTATTTCAGAGGAACGAAAAAACGAATCTCATTGTACCGACTACCTCTTTCAGTGGCGGATCATATGCCATCTCGAGCGGTTGTGTACTGTTCGACTGCCATTAAGGGGCTCATGATCCTGAAGGTGCTCATGCACCTGCGTGATCCAAGGTGCCCCGTTCTGGCTCTCTTTCATAATCAGTTACCTCGGTTATTGCCGTATTCTCATTCCCTCTTTTCGCCGAATCAACTTCGCGTCATGTTCTCAATCCCTTCTCCATCTTCACTGAAGTTTGTTGCGCTTGGAAAGCCGATTTACGACTATTTGATCCATCTTGACCGGAAACTAGACCGTCAGTTTGTGTACTTTGATTTACCAAGGATCAAGGAAACAGCAAGGAGCGATGCCAGTCCTCGGAATGAAATTGCGTTTGGCTTCTTCGGTGTAACGCTGAACAAGGGCTTTGAGAGATTCCTGTCATTCTCGAGGGTACTAAAGAAGGAATTTCCTGATGTCCGTTTTGCTCTTATTGGATACGTGAACCATCCCTTGGAGTCGCAAGAGAATGTTGCACAGATTGAGAATCTCTCCACGCGACCGATGTCTCCCGGACAGTATGCATCCGTAGCAAACGGAGTTTGTTATGCTGTCGGTTTGGCGAACCCCGATGATTATCGTCTTCGGGCATCCGCAGCGTTTCTGGACGCGCTTGCTTTTGGAAAGCCAGGCATCTATCTTCGCAATCCATACATAGAACATTACTTTGAGAGGTTTGGAGACATTGGCTACCTCTGCAATAGTACCGATGAGGTTGAAGACACCGCAAGAGAGATTTGCCGCTCGTTTCCGAGGGAGAGATACCACGTCCAAATGACCAACTGCGTACGAGCTGCGAACACGTTGACACCTGAAATGATTGCAACTGACTTTAGAACAATTGTAAGCAACCTTACCCGGCCGCATAATGCTGAGGTAGAGTCGCAAAGGCAGTCATGATATCGATTGTCATGCTTCAATTCAATAATGCGCGTCTGACAATTGAAGCTGTGACCTCACTGAAAGAGCACCACATTGCAGATCATGAATTGATTATTGTTGATAATGCGTCGACGGATGGGTCTGCTGATGCGTGTAGGATGGCATTTCCGCAGATACATCTAATAGAAGCCAAGAAAAATGGCGGATATGGATATGGGAATAATTTAGGTGCCCGAATGGCAAAGGGAGATATCGTTCTCTTCCTCAACAATGATGTTGAATGCCACGAAGATATTCTCTCGCCTCTGGCGACTCATTTTAAGATAAATAACCATTGTGCTATTGCGGGTCTCAAGCTTCAAAACAAGGATGGAAGCATTCAAAGTTCAACTGGCCGCTTTCCGAGTGTTTGGAATGAGTGGCTTATGAAGCGAGAACGCATATCAGAATTGGCTCAGGTGCGCAATGTCGATTGGGTTACAGGTGCCGCATTGGCAATTCGAAAGGAAGTGTTCGACGCGGTGGGTGGATTTGATGAATCCTATTTCATGTATTTTGACGACATTGATCTTTGCAGGCGGGTGAATAATCTCGGGTGGACTACACATGCGCTTCCCAGTCCTACTATCGTGCACTTTGGGGGAGGAAGCCAGCCGGGAGGGTTGTCGCCTCGCATCCAGGTTGAGTATCGTCGTTCACAACTTCGCTACTATTCTCAACACTGCTCGCGCACCCAACTGTTTATGCTTCGGGTGTATCTTACCAGAAAATACGGAGGACGAAAAGGGAGTGGGGACAAAAAGCTTGCACTCGCTGCTCGGGAAATCATGAGGCTTGTGAAGGACTCGTGAGAATCGGGATTGACGTTAGAAAGTATTTCGATTTTGGAATCGGGACTTATATCCAGAACCTTATTACGTGGTGTGAAAAAATAGGTAAACACGAACTTGTTCTTTTCTGCACCGTAGAAGATCATCCGGCGCTTATGCGGCGGCACAACTCGAGACTTGTGACAAACAACTCGTCAAAATATTCGCTCTCAGAGTTGTTCACGCTGTCGTACCAGAGCAGACGACTGAGGATCGATGTATTTCATGAGCCACACTACACTCTTCCGGCAGCCCTTAAGTGTAGGAGTGTTGTCACCGTGCACGATCTCATTCACACTTCATTTCCACAATACTACAGTGCACCAAAACGATTATATGCGCGTCAGATGATCGCCCACGCTTGCCGGGCATCCGATGTGGTCATAGCAGATTCCAGGTATGTGAAAAAGGAACTCATCACAAAATTCGGACTCTCGACTGAAAAGGTTAGGGTTGTTCCTCTCGGAGTTGACCGCGAGTTTTGGGAGGTGAGAGGAGGCGATGAGGTCCAAGTATTCAAGAATCGTCACGGGGTTAGCAAACCGTTGATTCTTTATGTAGGGGGTCTCAAACCTCACAAGAACATACCAACCCTTCTGAGGGCTGTCTCGGATGTCCGAAAGAGTGATGATATCCAGGTAGGATTTGTTGGTGAGTCGATTTCTGCAAACGAACAACTTCAGGGTCTTGCAGAGAACCTTCAGTTGAAAGATGCGATCATCTCGTTTGGTCGATTGTCTCAAACAGACCTCACTCTTGCATACCAGAGCGCGTTGACATTAGTGTTGCCGTCAGAGTATGAAGGCTTCGGTTTGCCGGCTCTTGAGGCAATGGCCGCCGGCGTTCCGGTGATCGGAGCGAATGCGACTGCCATACCCGAAGTGATGGGAGGAGCGGGCTTGTTGTTTGATCCGCACGATGTAAGCGACCTTGCTATGAAGATTCTGTCTCTGCTTCACGAAAAACAACTCAGGACTAATTTGATTCAACGGGGCAGGACAAACGTCCTTCGGTTCTCTTGGGAGCAATGTGCAAGAGAAACATTGAAGATTTACGAATCACTCGAGTCCGTCCAATGAAGACCGGAATTTTTGGGGGAACCTTCGATCCGCCACATACAGGGCATCTCATTGTAGCGGAACACATGCGAGAGGCTGCGGGGCTTGATCGTATTATTTTTGTACCATCCGCGATCTCACCACACAAGCAACATCAGGTAACCTCTTCGCCGACTCATCGCCTGGCAATGCTTCGTCTCTCGATTGCAGATCATCCACCATTCGCAGTATCGTCGTCCGAAATTGAACGAGGGGGGATATCGTTTACGATTGATACGCTAATGAATCTTCGGGAGATATTTGTTGATGATGCGCTGTCGCTGATTATCGGAATGGATAATCTTGTGGATTTTCAGGAATGGAAGGAACCAAAGAAGATCCTGGAGGTGGCGCAATTACTCGTCATGACGAGACCGGACGTCGAAGCTGCGACTTCGCCTTCGTTGCCGAAAGGAGCATTCTCTGTTTATCCAGTCCCCGCCATCGACCTCTCCTCACGCGAAATCAGGCGACGGGTGAGTGAAGGGCTTTCAGTCCATTATATGGTTCCTCCCGCCGTCGAGGCGTACATAAAGAATCACCAGCTTTATTCTTCACAGAAAAAGTAAGTCGTGGTGAGATCCCTCGCTCTCAGCGCAGGTTGTCAACTGATCCGAAGATTGAAGTTCAAGGTTGTTCCATGCGTGAGGCTTGTCACCCATATCCCCCTCGCGATTGGTTACAATTGGAGCACCATTACATCCTTTCTAGCCAATCGCACAAGATTCCACTTCATAGCTACGCATATTCGCTAGATACAGATTATCACCGGGGGCAAAGACCATGAAAGAAGCAACGTATGACGACGCGGTGCAGATAGCGTCACAACTGAATCTCCAAAAAGACTCTGTCTGGGCAATCATCAAGGGAAGGAAGTACAACTCTTTTGCAGAGCTTTGTCTTGCGGTTCACAAAGCGCTTTCAATCTAGCAAACGAGGGAAAAAGAGGAGAAAATCGAAAGGGGAGAACAGTCGGGTCTAACTGTTTTCCCCGGGAATCATCAGGACTAACACCTAAGACTTGTTCTTCGTTAGCAATACTGCGGCGAGTGCTGCAGCTCCAGAATTACCCTCCTCGGCATAAGACACACCAACAAGTTCCTCAGGTTTCGCAATTACCCACCCAGAACCTCGCAGATGACGGAAATACCGTTTGTGAACTAATACGTCAGAGCGGACTGAGTTCAAAAGCTCCGTCAGGCAGTTCTCGTCGAAATTGCGAAACCAACCATGATTCTCAAATTTCCCATACGGAACTGTTACCAGCAGTTGTCCTTCTGGCTTTAGCACGCGCACCATCTCCCGAAGGGCACGTTCAGCCATTTGTCCATCAATGACCGAGTCTGTTGTGTAGCCGGAATTATCCATCCCGAAATGTTCAAGTGCAGATATGCACCAAATAATGTCGAACGTGTTGTTCTGAAACGGTGCATTGGTGATACTCGCTTTCACAGTCCGGATATAATACGGTGCGGTATCGTAAGCAGGGTCAGCAATATCAATTCCCGTGATCGACCTGCCTTTGGATAGATCAGAGATCATTGTTCTGTGGCATTCCATAGCGTAGGCATGGCCAACATCGAGGATTGCCTTTTGGGATTGATAGGAAAGTCGTGAAAGTAACAACTCGATCACACGCTCGGGGAGACCGTCGCCACAGTGAGGAGGTAGCAGAATAGAATCTGGAAAATCATAGGAGCCTTCGCGAAGTGCTCGACGATACTCACTGACTATGCTGTTTTGGATGTTCCTTTCCCTGAGGGCCTGGACGAATTGTCTAAGATGCTTTTTCATTGTCAGAATTTGTCAGTGTGCGTGGAAGTTAGGAAAAACCTGTTCTGTGTGCAATGTCATTTTCTAATTCACTACTCTCCCGGAGGGTTTTGAAAACATTGATTCTCAGTCGAAGTAGTCGTATTTTTTCGCCGGAAGAGTAGTTGACTCCTTGTGAGGAAACCCCTTTCAGACAAGCCCTCGTAGCTCAGTATGGATAGAGCGACGGTTTCCTAAACCGCAGGTCGGCAGTTCGACTCTGCCCGAGGGCACATTCAACTGTCAAAATAATCAATCTGATAACCCATGCGCCTGACAACAGGATTCATTCCGACCATTAAAGAAACACCCGCAGAGGCAGTCATTCCCAGCCACAAGCTGATGATTCGGGCTGGAATGATTCGAATGCTTTCTGCTGGCATCTATTCTTTTCTTCCACTCGGATACCGTGTCATGAAAAAGGTATCAGAAATCGTAAGACAGGAAATGGATGCTATTGGGGGACAGGAACTCCACCTTCCCGCTTTGAGTCCACGTGAATTATGGGAACAGACCGGTCGTGTGAAAGCATTTGGGGAGACTCTATTCCATTTGAAAAACAGACCGCTCGTTCTTGCGCCAACGCATGAGGAGGTCATTTGTTGGATTGCGAAAAACCACATCTCCTCGTATCGGGATCTTCCCCAGATATGGTACCAGATACAAACAAAATTTCGGAATGAGCCGAGACCTCGATCGGGAGTCCTGAGAGGACGTCAGTTCCTCATGAAGGACAGCTATAGCCTTGATGCGTCATGGGAGGGGCTTGACCATAGCTACGAGCTGCATGACAAAGCATATCGAAAAATCTTCGAGCGATGTGGGCTGCGTTTCTTTGTCGTGGGTGCGTCAAGTGGTGCAATGGGTGGCTCGAAATCTCAGGAATTTATGATGGAGTCAGATGCCGGTGAGGACGTCATTGCGGTGTCTGACGATGGATCCTATGCGGCCAATCTTGAAATCGCATCGTCGTCTGTTCCCCCTGCAAAGAGCAGTTCCAACGGGGTGGAAGTTCAGGAAGTTCACACCCCAAGCATTCGGACAATTGACCAAGTAGCAGAGTTTCTGAAAATCGATTACTCCAGTCTAGCGAAGTCCCTCGCCTATGAAGCGGATGGTGAGCACCTTCTCGTTCTTATGTTGGGGAATGATGAATTGAACGAGGCAAAGCTCACCGGAGTCCTGGGCGTTGAATGCAAACCCATTGACGCAGATCAACTGAGAGACCTCACAGGTGCCGATCCGGGATCAATTGGTCCTGTTGGTCTCAAAAATTTCCGCATTCTTGCTGACAAACGTCTCGAGGGTGCCAAAGGCCTCGTGAGTGGTGCAAACAAGAACGACTATCACCTCACAAACATCGATCTCGAACGCGACTGCAAGGTGGATGGCTACCATGACCTGAGGACAGTGGTTGAAGGTGAGGATGCTCCGGATGGTTCTGGGAAATTGAGAATCGTAAAAGGTGTAGAACTCGGCCATATCTTCAAGCTAGGGACAAAGTACTCGGATGCCCTTGGGGCGAAATTTCTGACAAGTGATGGACTGGAACAACCTATAATTATGGGGAGCTATGGCATTGGAATAGAACGAATTATAGCTTGCCATATCGAGCAAAATCACGATGACTTTGGAATAATCTGGGACAAAAGTATTGCACCATACCAAGTTCATTTAATGCTGGTCGGAGCAAAGAGCAAAGACGTGCAGACAGTTGCAGAAGAACTGTACAGTCGGCTTCTCAAGGAGGGGGTAGAGGTTCTGTTCGATGACCGGCTCGATATCAGTCCAGGTTTTAAGTTTAAGGACGCGGATTTGTTGGGAATGCCGTACCAGGTCATCGTCGGGGAGAAGAACCTCTCAAATGGTAAGCTAGAAATCAAGGAGCGTCGAAGCGGTTCAAGGGAGTTGATTGACAAAAGTCAGATCCTCGACCGGATCAAAGATCTTCTGAATAAGTAAGCGGAGGTTTTTCTGTGAGAGGAGGTAAGACCAGACCTCATCATGGGTTCTTCGTTTCCGTATCAAGTTTGTTCGGCGGCAGTTGGTTCTTCCCTGATTTCCATCCCCGATGATCTGCATTTTGTCTTCGTAAGTTGTGCATAAGTTCCTTCGTTGCGCTCTTGACTTTGGCGTCGCACATCGATAGAATCAATCTGATAGTTTAACTAGGATTGCTCTCATGACACAATTTGTCCATCTCCACAATCACTCTGACTACAGTCTTCTGGACGGAGCTTTTCGCATTGATGACCTGATTGCCGCTGCGGTGAGGGAAAACATGCCGGCGGTGGCGTTAACTGATCATGGCGTGATGTTCGGTGCGATTGAGTTCTACAAGAAGGCAAAGAAAGCTGGGATCAAGCCGATTGTTGGCATGGAGGCGTATATTGTGACGAAGGGGAGCAGGTTCGACAAGGATACTCAGGTAACTGAAGGAGGGGGAAAACGGGGGGCATACCACCATCTTCTTCTGCTCGCAAAAAACGAGACTGGATACAGGAACCTAATCAAACTCTGCACCGCGGGGCACCTTGAAGGTTTCTACTACAAACCACGTATTGACTCCTCCATTCTGCGTGAACATAGCGAAGGGCTTGTAGCGACATCTGCTTGTGCGGGAGGTGTGGTTTCGGCACATCTCATCAATGGCGACGATCGGCTTGCATATGAAGCTGCAGAGATCTACAAAGACATCTTTCACGATGATTTTTATATCGAGATTCAAAACCATGGGATAGACCGCGAGGCCATTGTTCGCCAGAAGGCTCCGCAGCTCGCGAAGGATTTGGGGCTGAAGTTGATCTGCACAAACGATGTTCATTACCTCAAGCAAGAGCATGCGATCGCCCACAACGTGCTGTTGTTGATCCCAAACGCCAGCAGTACGAACACTCCAGATTATACTGAACTGCGTTATCAGACTGATCAGGTTTACTTTAAGAGCACCAAGGAGATGCTGGAACTTTTTGAAGACTGCCCAGAAGCAATAAACTCGACTCTTGAGGTAGCGGAAAAGTGTAATCTCGAACTGGATCTTACAGGAAACTATATGCCGAGGTTTCCAATCCCCGAAGGAAGTGGAGTTGATACGATCGATGATTACTTCGAGAAGCTTTCGCGTGAAGGATTCGCCCGCCGTTACCCTGATGCCACGGCGGAAGTTCGGCAGAGGCTGGAGCACGAAATTGGAGTTATCAGGAGGATGGGGTACGCTGGGTATTTTCTCATCGTTCAGGATTTTATTGCAGCTGCGCGTGACATGGGGATTTCTGTCGGCCCAGGGAGGGGAAGCGCTGCGGGGAGCGTTGTATCCTATTCGTTGCGCATTACCAATGTCGATCCAATAAAATATGAATTACTCTTTGAACGTTTTCTCAATCCCGACCGTGTCAGTATGCCTGATATTGACGTTGATTTCTCCGACGATAAGCGCGAGCAGGTGATCAACTACGTGCGGAAAAAGTACGGACAGGAATCGGTCTCTCAGATTATCACTTTTGGGACGCTTTCATCCCGGGCAGTCCTTAAAGATGTCGGCAGAGTTCTTGGGATTCCGCTTAGCACCATTGATTCCATTACAAAGCAAATCCCGGTTGAACTAGGGAGGGTTCGGCCATTGTCGGATGCTTTGAAATCCGTTGCGGAGTTGAAATGGGTGAAGGAAAGCAACGACCCAAAAATCAACACCTTGATTGATGTCTCGCTGACCCTCGAAGGAATGAATCGGAATTCCGGAATCCATGCGGCAGGAGTTGTTATCGCACCCGGTAACATCAGTGATTATGTGCCGCTGTACAAGACCCCCAGTACCGAGGTCATGACCCAGTATAACATGAAGGATCTCGAGACAGCAGGCTTGTTAAAAATGGACTTCCTGGGGCTCCGGACACTTTCGGTTATTGACAATGCCCTTGAACTTATTGAGACCGGGCATGGCATCAGGATCAACCTTGAATCTATTCCGGAGGAAGATCCGGCGACGTTTGATCTGTTCTCGCGTGGAGACACCGTTGGTGTTTTCCAGTTCGAAAGCTCCGGAATGCAGGACTGGCTGAGAAAACTGAAGCCCTCAGCAATTACCGACCTGGTTGCCATGAATGCGCTCTATCGTCCCGGTCCGATGGAAATGATTGGTGACTTTATCGAACGCAAACTTGGGACGCAACAGATCTCCTATATCCACCCGAAACTCGAAGATGTGCTGCGGGAGACTTATGGGATCATTGTCTATCAAGAACAGGTGATGAAAATCGCCACGGAAATCGCAGGGTTCACTTTGGCAAAGGCGGATCTGATGCGCCGTGCGATGGGGAAGAAAGACAAGAACCAGATGGCAGATTTGAAACGCGAGTTTGTCGACGGGGCGGTCACAAGCGGAACCGCAAACAAGGTTGCAGGTGATATATTTGATTTGATTGAGAAGTTTGCATCGTATGGCTTCAACAAGTCTCACAGCGTTGCCTATTCGGTCCTGGCGTACCAGACCGCGTATCTGAAGGCGCACTATCGATCCGAGTTCATGGCCGCAACATTATCTTCCGAAATAGGCGATACGGATCGAATTGTGAAGTTGATTGAGGATTGCAGAAGTGCAGGCATTCGTGTCCTTCCACCGGATGTGAATGAGAGCGCCATGGATTTTGCAGTATCGGCCACTTCCATCCGGTTCGGACTTTGCGCAATCAAGAATGTCGGGGAGGGAGCCATGCAAAGCGTTGTTTCTGCTCGAGGGGAGAACGGGCCTTTTGTCAACCTGTTTGATTTTTGCAGCCGCCTTGATCTTCGCCTTGTCAACAAGAAGTGTCTCGAGAGTCTTGTGCAGGCTGGCGCGTTTGATTCCATGGGACTGAACCGCGCGCAATTCTTTGAGAATGTTGAAAGAGCAGCAGCATTCGGTCTCTCCGTTCAAAACCATGCGATGAACGGACAGGGAGGATTGTTTGACGAATCAGAAAGCTCCTCTTCGTCGCAAGCACATCAGCCACACCTTATCGATGTAACGCCTTGGTCCGAAAGCGAAAAGCTCTCACGAGAGAAAAGTGTCCTCGGTTTCTACGTTTCCGGACATCCGCTGTTGAAGTTCAAACAAGAAGTCAATGAGTTTGCGAATGTGCATCTTGGAGCGCTGGAGGGTTTTCAGTCGGGCAAAACGGTGAAGGCCTGCGGCATCGTCACGGGTGTGAAGAGGAAGATTGACAAGCGCAATAACACAATGGCCTTTGTCTCGCTCGAAGACTTTACAGGAAAATGCGAGTGCATTGTTTTCTCTGATGCGTTTTCAAAATACGAGAACATCCTTGTGCAGGATGCGATGGTGATGGTGACCGGCAAGGGCGAGCTCAGCGGCGACGCACTCAAGATCCTTGTAAACGAGGTGGTTCCGATGGAGCGCGTGAGGGAAAAGTTTACAAAAAGTGTTATCTTATCAATGAATCTTCGTGATCTTAAAGAGGATACAATTATCAAGCTGAAGCATCTGATGGAACAGCACGAAGGGAACTGTTCCTGCTACCTTACGGTTATGGAAGCCGATACGGTGCGTCGGTTTCATACACGGAAGTTCAATGTTGAGCCGTCGGATGCGTTTCTTGGCGAAGCAAAGAAGCTCTTGGGCGATCAGTCTGTGCGCTTTACAAGTAACTAGAAACTTCTCAATTTATTTTGTGGAACAGGGAGAAACATGAAGCCAATTGAAATAACGGATGAGAACTTTGAGACAGAGGTAATGAAGTCAGAGACGCCGGTGCTTATTGACTTTTGGGCTGTCTGGTGTGGTCCATGCAAGATGGTTGCCCCGATCGTAGAGGAGATAGCCAAGGACTACGACGGAAAACTCAAAGTCGGAAAAATGGACGTTGATGCAAATCCACAGGCATCCATGAAGTATGGAATCAGAAGTATCCCAACGCTCATGGTCTTCAAAAATGGACAAGTAGTGGAGCAGATCGTGGGTGCGGTCCCGAAGAAAAACTTATTGGACAAAATTGTTCCGCATGTTGCGTAACGCGTTTGTGCTATCAGCAAAGAAAACCCCGCTCATGCGGGGTTTTTTGTTTCTGAAACAGGCTGTGCGGTTGTTGCATCGACGACAGAGGGGTCGTCACCCCGCCATTCCACAACTTGGGCGACGATGAGCGAACGGACTTTTTCGCGAAGGGCGGGTAGATCCGCGGAGGTGAATCCCAGCGTGGGGACAGCAGGAAGAACCTTCACATTGATAGTGCTCGGTTCCCCAAATCGCCACGTATTCTTTGGAAGGCAATTGAACGAGCCATCCACCGCAATGGGAAGAACAGGAACCTGCGCCTTAATCGCCAGATGGAAGGCACCATCCGTGAATCTGTAAATCCTTCCGTCACGTGACCGTGTTCCTTCCGGGAACATCATAATGGAGCAATGTTTTGTCAGGACATCCCTCGCCTTTAGAAGAGCACGGGCGCCGCTGCGTGCATCATCCCTATCCACGGCGATGTCCTTTGATAGTTTCATCATCCACCCGATTATCGGGAGACGGAACAGCACATCTTTTCCAATCCATTTCATCTCCCATGGGAGGTTGGAAATGATGGGAATGTCGGCCAACGATTGATGATTGCTGACGACAACGTAAGGGTTCCGAACATTCTCGATGATTTCTCCCGAGACAATGACCTGCCAGCTTGGGTTCACCTGCGTCATTGCCTTGCCAAGACGACGGAACATTCTTCCTGTCCGGTAGGCGACAGGATCCCTATCAAATATTCGGATTACGGAGAGAAGAGGGAGCCAGACAACTATCAAAAGGCAGATCAGAAACCAGACGAGGATAGATCGAGAGGGGGAAAGCATTACCAGCTCTTGGCTTTTCGAAGGTTGGAAATCTGTGCGACATGATTCTCACCGTGTCGCGCATAGGTCACGAGAAGCTGTTTGAGAGTTATTTCGCCGCTTTCCGGATGCTCGGCCTTCCGGCTCCATTCAGAATCCTTTACTTTTCCAAGGAGAATTCCCCAACGTTCATGCAACCCTTTCAGGATGGAGAGAGAGGACTGTATGGATTCATTGGTGTCTGCGAGAACCGCCCATTCATTCTGATCATACGTCTTGAGCGTTGGATGGTCTTCCGTGAGAATGAGTTTCATCCGAATAACGGCATTCATATGCGAGTCGGCCAGGTGGTGGATTACTTGTCGCGGGGTCCAACCACCGTCGCGATAGGGTGTGTTCAGTTGATCATCGTTCAAGCCTCTAACGATGTCTTCAGCCTGGCGTGGAAGTTCTTTGATTTTTTCTATCAGCCTTGAACGTTCTTGAATATTCATTGAGGCCTTCCTAGTATTAA
This sequence comes from Bacteroidota bacterium, assembly GCA_036397975.1. Taxonomy (GTDB): domain Bacteria; phylum Bacteroidota; class Ignavibacteria; order UBA10030; family UBA6906; genus SZUA-287. The sequence goes on along the minus strand of DASWHW010000109.1, from coordinate 11,532 downwards.
AGAATTATTGAAAAAGGTAAACACTCCTTCAGTGGGAATCAAGGCGCATGGCAGGCCTTGCTGTGGCGAAGCCGATTTTGTACATTCCTTCGTTAATGCTATCGCCGCCATAGTAAAGAGATAAACATGATCGATCAAAACAGACAACCAACATTGGAAGGAAATCTTGTGCGGCTGGTTCCCTTGTCAATGAAACACAAAGAGGCACTTGTGGCGGTGGGACTAGATCCAGCGATCTGGAAGTTCACTCCGTTTCCTATCGAAACGGAAGAACAGATGGAGGAGTACCTCAAGAGAGCCTTCCGCGAAAGGGATCGGGGCCAGGCGATTCCATTTTCGATTATTGAAAAAGTGGACGAGGAGGTGGTCGGATCGACAAGGTATGGCAATATTGATCCTTTCAACAGACGTGTTGAAATCGGTTGGACATGGTTAGCTCCACGGTGGCAACGAAGCGGAATCAATACCGAAGCAAAGCTTCTTCTTCTCGAACATGCTTTTCAGGAATTGAAGTGCGTCCGGGTGGAATTCAAAACTGACGCATTGAACCTTCCTTCAAGGAACGCCCTGGTGCGCATTGGAGCAAAAGAAGAGGGAACACTCCGCAAGCATATGGTGACGGCGACGCCTCGAATGCGAGATACAGTCTACTACAGTATACTCTTCGAGGAATGGCCGCAAGCGAGGAAAGGTTTGCTTCAACTGCTCGAACGCGGAAACAAATCATCCTGATGGCTTGTCTCTTAAATCCAAGAGAGTGAGTGAAAGTCGATCCTCTTCCAACTCCTTTCGTTGATACTCACCTGATTTTTGCATATATTTGCCCCGCATTTAACTGTTTGATCAGTACTGAGTTATAGCGATACATCCTTCGGAGACCTCGTTGTCGTCATTTCGGAAGCGCTCACACACCTGCGGCGAATTACGTATTCAAGATATCGGGAAGAAGATTACACTCAACGGATGGGTCGATATCCGGCGAGATCTCGGCGGAGTTATCTTCATTGATCTGCGTGACCGGTACGGGAAAATCCAGGTCGTCTTCAATCCAAAACACAAAAGCGAAGCACACAACAAGGCGAAGGAACTCCGGAATGAATTTGTCATCTCGGTAACGGGCGTTGTTGAACATCGTCCAAAGGGAACCGAGAACCCGGAAACTGCAACGGGGGAAATCGACATTCTTGCCGAGGAACTTACCATACTCAACAAGGCGGAAACTCCTCCATTCCCGATTGAAGATAAACTGGAGACGGGTGAGGACCTTCGCCTCAAATACCGATATCTCGACCTTCGCCGTCGTCCCTTGCAGGAGAACCTTCTCACGCGTAGTCGCATGTACCAGGTAACGCATCGATATTTTGATGAACACCGTTTCGTTGAAATTGAAACACCGGTGCTCATGAAAAGCACGCCAGAAGGAGCTCGTGATTACCTAGTGCCCAGCCGTGTGCACCGCGGCAAGTTTTTTGCACTTCCTCAGTCCCCGCAAACGTACAAACAAATCCTCATGGTTTCCGGATTTGACCGGTATGTCCAGATTGTAAAGTGCTTTCGCGATGAAGACCTCCGGGCGGATCGTCAGCCCGAATTTACCCAGATCGATGTCGAGATGTCATTTGTCGATGAGGAGGATGTTTACACCCTCGCGGAAGGGCTGATGGTTCGCTTCTTCAAGGAAATCCATGGCGCGGATATCGCAACGCCATTTCCCCGCCTAACCTACAAGACGGCGATGGAAAAGTACGGTAGCGATAAACCGGATACACGCTTTGGCCTTGAGTTTACCACGATAAATGATCTTGTGGAGAATTCCGGCTTCAAAGTGTTTACAGATGTCGTCAAGAAGGGAGGGGTTGTTGCCGGGTTTGTCGTTCCAGGTGCAGCTTCCATGACACGGAACCAGATGGATATGCTGGTGGACTTCACAAAAAACCTTGGCGCCGGCGGTCTTGTCTATTTCAAATGGACCGAGAGCGGAATTGAAACTGCAGTCGAAAAGTTTCTCGGGAAAGAAATCGTTGAGAAGATTACAGCGACGATGGGCGCAAAGAAGGGCGACCTGGTTCTTCTGGTTTCGGATCAATGGTCAAAAGCGTATTCAATTCTCGGAGGGCTCCGATTGGAGATGGCCCGACGCCTTAACCTGATCGATGCATCCAAACAAAGTTTGTTATGGGTAACTGAGTTTCCGCTGTTTGAGTTTAGCGAAGAAGAAAAAAGATACGTCGCCGTACATCATCCTTTTACCTCGCCGCATATGGATGATATTCCTATGATGGAAGCAGATCCCGGCAAGATGAGGGCGCGAGCATATGACCTAGTCCTGAACGGAAACGAAATTGCCGGCGGTTCAATCAGAATCCATGATTCCCAACTGCAACAGCAGGTATTCAAGCTCTTGGGGATTGATAAGGATGAAGCATATAAAAAATTTGGGTTCCTCCTCAACGCCTTCAAATACGGAGCGCCACCTCATGGCGGGATTGCATTTGGCTTTGACCGGCTCGTAATGCTTCTCACCGGAATGAAATCAATTCGCGATGTTATTGCGTTTCCAAAAACAGCGAGTGCCGTATCGCTTATGGACGAAGCACCGAGCGAAGTCGATGATCGTCAGTTGAAGGAATTGCATATCCGCATTGTCTGAAAAATGAAAGAAAACATTCGCATAGCAAGTGGTCAAGGTTTTTGGGGAGATTTGCTGAACGCCCCGTACGATCAAGTGACCAAAGGCCCGGTCGATTACATGATGATGGACTACCTGGCCGAAGTGACCATGTCCATCATGCAAAAGCAAAAGAGAAAGGACCCATCCCTTGGGTACGCCAGGGACCTTGTCCCCTTGATGGAGCGTATCCTCCCGGTCCTCGTCAAGAAGAATATCAAGGTGATCACCAACGGGGGAGGGGTCAATCCCACAGCATGTCGCGATGCTATATTCGCGGTTGCTCGGAAACTGGGAATCACAGGATTAAAAATCGCTGTCGTGCTTGGCGATGATATTCTCGACCAAATTGATGATCTGAAGGTCAACGGTGTCCCACTGAAGAACATGGAAAGCCAGGAATCTCTCGACGCAGTAAGGGACAAGGTGATGAGCGCGAATGTCTATTTCGGCGCATGGCCGATTGTCGAGGCTCTTCGGAAGGGTGCAAATATTGTCATCACCGGTCGAACGACCGATACCGGACTTACCCTTGCTCCGATGATTTTTGAATTCGGATGGAAAGAAAACGACTGGGACAAAATCGCCGCGGGAACCGTCGCCGGACATATTCTGGAGTGTGGAGGACAGGCGAGCGGTGGAAATTTCTCGGCCGACTGGCGAGCTGTTCCGGATATCGCACACATCGGCTTCCCGATCGCCGAAGCGTACCCGAATGCTGATATCGTGATTACGAAGCATGAAAACACCGGCGGCCTTGTGTCGATGCAGACTGTCAAAGAGCAGCTCCTGTACGAAATCGGAAATCCTGCAGAGTACATCACTCCCGACTGCATCGCGGATTTCACGACCATCCAGTTGAAAGACTCTGGCCCGAATCGCGTGACTGTTTCTGGAGTGAAGGGACGACCCGCAACCGATTCATACAAGGTGTCGATGTCGTATCTCGATGGCTATACAGCGATCGGTACACTGACCTATGCATGGCCTGAAGCACTCGAAAAAGCGAAGGCTGCAGATCAGATTCTCCGAACAAGGCTTGCAGATCTGGGTCTTCAGTTTGATGAAATTCGCTCCGAATTTCTCGGGTACAATTCCAGTCATGGTTCTATCGCGCCACCCATCGCTGAGCCGAATGAAGTCGTCCTCCGCATTGGCGTGCGTGGTTCGGAATACTCGTCAGTCCAACGATTTGGAATGGAACTCGCGCCGCTCATCCTGACTGGCCCTCCCGCTGTGACTGGATTTGCCGGCGGCCGTCCGAAGCCGAGCGAAGTGATCGCCTACTGGCCTGCCTTAATGAAAAAGAGTGCCGTAACGCCGCAGGTCGTCGTGGAAGAATTGTAGAAGCCAAGCATGAAAATCAAACTCATCGATATTGCCCATGCCCGCTCCGGCGACAAAGGAGATACGGGAAACGTCGGCGTGATTGCGCGTCGGGAAGAATACTATCCTCTGCTCAAGAAATATCTCACGGTCGAACGTGTGAAGAAACATTTCAGCGGAATCACCCTGGGTGCGGTTGAGCGGTTTGAACTACCCAATCTCTGGGCGTTAAACTTTCTTCTGCACGAATCCCTTGGCGGAGGAGGAACGAAATCGCTCAAGAATGACGCGCAGGGCAAAACGCTCAGCAGCGCAATGCTGCGAATGGACCTGGAGATCGAAGAACAAATTTCAATTGTGAGGTAATGAATGTTTGAAGATCAAAAAGAGTTGCTCACCGAATACCGGAAACGGCTTTTGAATCTTCGGGGGTATCTTTGACCTCGAACGCAAGGAACAGGAAGTAGCCGCCCTCCGGGCGAAGACAGAGTCTCCTGATTTTTGGAATGATAATGTGGCTGCACAGAAGGTGATGCAGCAGATCAGCTTTCTGAACGAGTGGATTGAGGGCTGGGAAAAAGCAAAGAAACTTCTGGACGATACCGAGGCGCTCATCGCTCTTGCGGAAGAATCAAACGACGAATCGGTTCGTGAAGAAATAGACAGAGACCTAAAGGGCGTTGCGGATGGCATGGGGGGTCTGGAGTTTCGGAACATGCTGAGCGGCGACGATGATGAACGCGATGCTCTTCTCACGATTCATGCAGGTGCTGGCGGAACTGAGGCGCAAGATTGGGCTGAGATGCTTTTGCGCATGTATCTTCGGTGGGCGGAAGGGAAAGGCTACAAGGTTTCGCTGGCCGATCGTCTGGATGGCGATAGTGCAGGCATCAAGAGTGCAACCGTTGAAATTGGTGGCCAGTTCGCTTATGGCTATCTGAAAGCAGAAAACGGCGTTCACCGACTTGTCAGGATTTCTCCTTTTGATTCGAACGCGAGGCGCCATACTTCGTTTGCTTCAGTCTACGTCTATCCGGAAGTTGAAGATGACGTGGAAATCGAGATCAATCCTGCTGATCTGAAAGTCGATACGTTTCGGTCGGGAGGGAAAGGGGGGCAGAATGTGAACAAGGTTGAGACGGCAGTTCGCATCACCCATGTGCCGAGCGGTATCATTGTTGCTTGTCAGCAAGAGCGCTCTCAATTTCAGAACAAGGAGCGTGCAGTGAAAATGCTGAAGTCCCAGCTCTATCAGAGGCGCAAAGAGGAAGAAGAAGCCAGACTGAATGCCATCGAAAGCACAAAGAAAAAAATCGAATGGGGAAGTCAGGTTCGATCGTACGTCTTCCATCCCTATAACATGGTGAAGGATCACCGCACCGACGTGGAGACCAGCGATGTCCATGGCGTCATGGACGGCGATCTCGATCAATTCATAAAAGGCTACTTGCTTGAATTCAGCGGCAAGGGGCCTAAATCCACGTAGCCTCCCGCGAACAAATCATGTCATTCACCTCTTTCATCGCTTCTCGCCATCTTCGTTCAGGACGAGGTGATGGCTTTATCTCCTTCATTACGTTGATTGCAATTGTCGGTATTGCCCTTGGTTCGGCAACCCTGATAATTGCACTTTCGGTTCTTGGAGGATTCGAAAAAGAAATAACCGACAAAGTGATTGGCTTTGCGACGCATATTCAGGTGCAGGGATTCCAGAACCTCCCTCTACGCAATTATGAAGAGAACATTGAGATCATCCGGGATAGTATTCCTGGCATCCGTATCATTTCTCCATTTGTCTCGCGGGAAGCGCTTATTCGTTCAAGGGATGGCGTCGATGGAATTTTACTAAAGGGCATCGACCCGGCGAACGATGCAACTTCTGCCCGAAGGTTTATCGTTGAGGGAAGATTTGATGTAGAGCGTGCACCTGGCTCTATGGGAAATATCGTGCTCGGGCGGAAGCTTGCCGCTAAACTTTCCATTGGCTTGGATGATAAGGTAACTGTTTTCGGAATCGGCCGGTCAGTGGAACCGGGGCAGATGCGGGTGATGCAGTTCCGCGTCATGGGTCTTTACGAAAGCGGAATGGCTGAGTATGATGATATTTATGCATTCACCTCCATTGCCGACGCACAAACGATTTTTCAGCTTGGGGAAAGCGTTACCGGATACGAGATACTTCTCACGAATGTTGATAGTGCTGCTGTCGTTGCCGCTCGAATCGGGGAACTCTTGGGATACCCCCATTACGCACGAACGATGTACGAAACGTACCGTAACCTCTTCAGTTGGATTGATCTTCAAAAGAAGCCGGTCCCGATCATTCTTGGACTTATAATCATCGTTGCTACGGTGAACATCATCGGGACGCTCCTTATGATGGTGCTCGATAAGACGAAAACAATCGGGATCCTCATGTCCATGGGAGCCTCCCGCGGGCAAATTTCGAGAATATTCTTGCGCAAAGGTATCCTCATCGGGTTGGTTGGAACGGTGCTCGGCGATCTGCTTGCATTCATCTTGTCGTACCTCCAGCTTGAGTTCAAGATTATCTCTCTTCCCAGCGACATTTACTTCATGAGTTCAGCGCCGGTGCTCATCGTTCCATCGCATTACCTCCTGGTCTCAGCGATAAGCTTGGCGATGTGCCTTCTCTGTTCATCCATCCCCGCGCGCCTCGCATCGAGATTAACCCCGGTCAATGCTATGAGGTTCGGCTGATGGGGTTCGAACGCTTTATTGCACAGCGGTACATTCAGTCGCGACGTGACCTTCGGTTCATCAATATCATCATGGTGGTCTCGGTCACCGGTATCATGGTTGGTGTTGCTGCGCTTATTATCGTTCTCTCGGTGTTCAACGGGTTCAACGGGGTCGTGACGTCTGTGCTGGTTGGTTTTGATCCGCACATCAGGATCACCCCCGGGATGGGGAAGTCCTTTCCTCTCACCGACTCGCTTGCGACCATCCTCGATAACGACACGAGTATTGAAGCGTGGGCTCCTTACGTATCGAGCAAGGCGTTGCTTGTTGTAGGACAGAGAAATCGCGTCGTTTTTGTGAAGGGCGTCGATGACTCAACCATCAGCGGAGTCTCCGGAGTCAAGAAGAGCACGTTGCTTGGCGAATTCAAGTTCAATGACGAGCCCGGACAAAGCGGTATTGTCCTCGGTCTTGCCCTCGCGGATCGTCTGGGGGTAACCGTTGGATCGGAGTTAAGCATCGTGAGTCCGGTGGGCGTTGATGCGATGCTATTACAATTCGGTCAGCCGAAGTCGGGAAAATGCCGCGTCGTTGGAATATATGATTCGAACAATAAGGAGTATGACGCCCAGTATGCATTCATCTCCCTTCTGACCGCACGTGAGTTGTTCAGTCTCCCCGATGAGGTTGGAGGAATCGAAATACGACTGCACGATATTGAAGAAGCGGAGAGCGTGCAGCGATCGCTGAGACAGGCGATTGGACCGTCGTACGCAATTGCAAGTTGGTATGATTTGCATCGTGACCTGTACACAGTGATGCGCGTTGAGCGTTGGACCGCGTATATCATTCTCTGTCTCATTATCGGTGTTGCAACCTTCAATATGCTCGGGTCACTCACGATGGGTGTTATTGAAAAGAGAAGGGACATTGGTGTGCTGAAGGCGATCGGGGCAACGAAGGGGAGTATTACTCAGATTTTCATGTACGAAGGGTTGTTGGTCGGGTTTCTTGGAACCATGCTGGGCATGGTCCTCGGCGCGGTCGTCTGTTACATTCAGATCCACTATCAGGTATTTCCCCTGGATCCCACCGTGTATATCATACCGGCTCTTCCTGTTGACGTGCAGGCCACAGATTTTTGGTCAGTGGGTATCGCCTCGATGCTGTTGAGCACCATGGCGTCGTTCTATCCGGCGCTTCGGGCGGCCCGCATGATTCCAATTGAAGCGATTCGCTGGGAGTAAAGGAATGCCAAGGAAGAAAAAAGGAGAGGACATTATCAGCGTCCAGGGCGTTACCCGGACGTTCGTGATCGGCGGCGGAAGAGACGGCAAGCTTTTCGTGCTGCGAGGAGTGAGTATTAACGTCACCAAAGGTGAAGTGATCGCAATCGTGGGCGCCTCCGGTGCCGGGAAAAGCACGCTGCTTCATATCATTGGAACGCTGGACAAGCCAACGGCAGGGAAGGTTTTGTTCGAGGGGCAGGACGTGTTCGCTCTCTCCGATGAAGAGATTTCGAAATTCCGGAACCAGAAAATTGGATTTGTGTTTCAGTTTCATCACTTACTGCCTGAGTTCACCGCGTTAGAGAATGTGGCAATGCCTGCATTGATCTCGGGGAAAACGATGAGGGATGCGGAAGGTCATGCACTGCAACTCCTGAAGCTCGTCGGGATGAATGAACGCGCCGATGCGAAGCCGCCGAAACTCTCCGGTGGTGAACAACAACGTCTTGCCGTTGCGCGGGCGATGATGAACAACCCGAGCGTGATTCTTGCCGATGAGCCCTCGGGAAATCTTGATACCGCCAATGCTCAACAGCTTCACGATCTTATCGGCAGTCTCAGCAAAGAACAGGATCAAACATTTATCATCGTGACGCACAATGAAGCACTGGCAAAGCGCGCTGACCGGATTATTCGGCTGAAAGATGGTGTTGTTCAATAAAATCGGACCAAACGCGTAGAATGCATCCAATATTTTACTTGACAATGAAACGAATTAGTGTAAATTATCTGCAGACCTTTACGACAGTTTCTCCCCTGACTGTTGTAAGTTAAACGGGTCGAGCCCGGCGTTCCCCCCAACGCTGGGCTTTTTTTTACCAGACTTTTGAAGGAGTTAAACGTGGCAAAGTCAGTGCGGCGCAGAGGCCAGAAAAAGGAAGCTTCACTACCACTGGGCAAGAGAAACTTTCAGATTATCGGCATCGGGCTCCTTGTTATCTTTGCGGGATACATGTCCATGAAGGGCCAGCCCGTCGAAGGATTTCTTCCGCTTGTTCTTGCTCCGATCCTTCTCGTGGTTGGCTACTGCATCATAATTCCAATTGGAATCCTCTACAAAGAACGAAAAACAAACGGCGACAAACCCGACCAGGTTGGATCCACCTCACATTTCTGAGGGTTCCGCTCATCGGCCACGGCGGTTGGCAAATCTTAACGCCCACCCAACAATGTGCGATTTTCTTTTCCTCTCCCTTGCGACCTACCCTGTTTATAGTATCTTGAAAGGGGTTCACATTCTGTCGATGTGAGCAGGGGCAGCATGAGGGATAATCAAGGAGAAAAATGGTTCAATCCTTTTCACATTCCGAGCTGTCGCTGATTTTCCGGTCATTGATGATGGAAATCCTTCTTCCGGGAGACATTGCTCACGATTATATCGATCAACATCGCGTTGATCCTCCTGACTGTACCGGGGTCAAAGACAAGATTGATCGTCTGATCCGACAGATTATTGAGGCGCCTAATCAGGGAGAGCGGATCGAATTGCTACAGAAAACTCCACTTCCCGTTCGACGTTGTTACTATCGTAGGATCGAGATCGTTCGTGAATCTCTGCAATGGCTTAGTGAGGCAGACAAGAACCGGATTGCGAGAGTGCAGTCACCGGAGTCGATGAAAGAATTCATCATTTCGCTTCTCTTGCAGGCGGGATAGATTCCGGAAAAACAAGACTCGAACCCACCTCGATCTGTTAGAACAGTCTCCCATCTCGATTTATTTTGCTCGACAAACATCATATCGGAAAAATATGTCCGTTCAAGTACAACCCTTTTCATGTAATCCCTCTTCATGAGCGATCCCGCCGAGACAGCCAATCTTTTCTCCCTTCTTAAGAAGGCCATCAGGGGTGAAGAACAAAACTTCACCGAAGGTAATCTGAACCGGGCGATTCTTCTTCTCGCTGTTCCAATGATTCTGGAGATGGCGATGGAATCCCTTTTTGCCATCGTCGATGTTTTCTATGTCAGCCGGCTGCACGATAACGATGCGGTTGCCACGGTGGGACTGACAGAATCGGTGATGACGCTTGTGTATTCGATTGCCTTTGGCGGAAGCATGGGCGTCACCGCCATGGTGGCCCGCCGCGTTGGAGAGAAAGACTACCGTGGAGCGAGCATTGCGGCAATGCAATCTATCTACATCGGCGTTGTGCTGTCAGTCGTCATTGGGATTGTGGGTCTCTTCTTTGCGAAGGACATATTGCATCTGATGGGTGCCAGCGGAGGTATTATCCAGGAAGGAACGAACTACACGCGTTGGATGCTTGGTGGGAATCTTACTGTGATGATGATTTTCCTTATCAATGCGATATTCCGCGGTGCAGGCGATGCAACTCTTGCGATGCGCACGTTGTGGCTTTCGAACGGACTGAACATTCTCCTTGATCCACTCTTCATTTTTGGGGCAGGCCCGATTCCTGCATTCGGAGTGGAGGGGGCCGCGATCGCAACGAACATAGGCCGCGGTGTTGGAGTAACGTACCAGGTGTACCACCTGGTGAAGAGCAAAGGCATTATCAAAATTCACAAAGAGAATCTTGCCATTCAGTGGGGGATAATCGCCCGGCTGTTGAAACTCTCGGCAGGAGGGACAGGACAATTTGTGATTGCTTCAGCCAGCTGGATCTTCCTGGTTCGCATTGTCTCTGCTTTCGGGAGTGCCGCCCTTGCCGGATACACGATTGGGATTCGGGTAATCATTTTTACGATACTGCCTGCGTGGGGAATGGCCAACGCTGCCGCAACCCTCGTCGGTCAGAACCTTGGCGCCAACCAGCCGGAAAGGGCGGAAAAGTCAGCGTGGCGAACTGCCTTCTTCAACATGATTTTTCTCGGCAGCGTTTCAGTCTTGTTCCTGTTGATTGCAGCCCCGATTATCAAATTCTTCACGGCAGATCCTGAAGTCATAGAGGGCGGCATGCGCTGCCTACAAATTGTCTGCCTTGGGTATCCTTTTTATGCCTACGGGATGGTGATCGCTCAATCCTTCAATGGGGCCGGAGATACACGCACTCCGACTGTGATCAACTTCTTTGGGTTTTGGATGTTTCAGATCCCGCTTGCTTTCACACTGGCCAATCTTCTTGCGGTCGGCCCGTCAGGTGTCTACATTGCGATTGCTATCTCGGAGTCTGCCATTGCAATTGCCTCGATAATTATTTTCCGAAAAGGGAAGTGGAAGATGGTGAAGGTGTGATTTACGCTCTGATTGGGAACCGGAGAATCAGTCCCTTCAATTCATTATATTCAATTCACAGGCCAACTGTCCGATTCTTTTTCGCATTGATCGGACGGAAGGCACGCATCCCTCGACACACGTCCGTTCTTTCGTTCATTGTTACTCCTAATTGTCTCGACTAGTTGATTTTGGAAGGTATCTGACTATGAAGATTTATGTCTTTGTTCTCTTAATGTTGTCCGGAGTGGGAACACACAATGCCACTGCGCAGGTGATTCCCTTGTATGAGGATCCCTGTGGTTATCCTGATACGACAACGAACGCGTATCGGGCCGCAGCACTCTTGAATTGGGGGTATGGGTACGA
>DASWHW010000108.1:0-2378 GCA_036397975.1 Bacteroidota bacterium | reverse complement strand
TGGCAAGTTGATCCAGATGCGGGGCCTCGGCATTGCAGAAGGGGCACCACGTGGCTGCAAAATGTATGACGACAAACTTGCCTCTTGCCTCTGTCAAAGAGTACGTTTTTCCGTCTAGTCCTTTGAGTTTGAACAGTGGTGCCGCCTGCCCTATCATGGGCTGGCCATCAAGGGCATGGAGAGATGTTAAGGGAATTGAACATATAATCCCAGCAAAGATGAGCGTATGCAATATTCCTGTTATGAAGGAGTTCTTGTGCCTAGCGGTGGTTGTTGTTTCCAATCGTGTACCTCTTTTGGTTATTTGTGCCCTTCCGGATTCTGTTTTGTGAACAGTTTGTTCCCTTCCAACAACTGACGCTTGAGGGGTGAAATAGTTCCAGTAAGAGTATCCATTATTGTGCCGATACACAAGTGTTCAGCTGGGCTGGTTTGCCTTGCGATAACCAGCGGCAATCCGTATTTTGCCCACGCGGAAACCTACACTTCAGAATAACGCATCTGAAATTGGTTGGTACTTCCCACCCTCTATACTTCACCAAATTGCTTCAAAAGATGACTGAGAACAAGATTGTAGAGCCAAAGCTTCTGCGCGGGTTCCGGGATTATCTGCCGGAACAGATGAATGCCCGTCAGAAGATAATTGCCACCATCCGCAGTGTCTACGAGCGCTATGGGTTTCAGCCCCTCGATACGCCTGCGCAGGAATACAAAGTAACGCTTCTCGGCTACGGAGAAGAAAACACGAAGCAGATCTTCAGCTTCGAGAATCCAGAGGAGGAAGAAGTTGCGCTTCGTTTTGATCTCACCGTCCCCCTGGCTCGTGTTGTTGCACAATATCCAGATCTCGTCTTTCCGTTTCGACGCTACCAGGTTGCACCTGTCTGGCGCGCCGACAAACCCGATCCTGGGCGCTTCCGGGAGTTTGTGCAGTTCGATCTGGATTCGGTCGGTACAGCCTCCATCGCGGCAGATGTTGAAATTATCTGCGGTATGTACGATACGCTCAAAGCTCTTGGCATCGATAATTTCAAAATCCGATTCAGTGATCGGAAAATTCTGAATTCGCTCCTGGATTTTGCTTCGATTCCGCAGACCATGTCCCACGCAGTTCTCCGCATTCTCGACAAGCTCGATAAGATTGGAGTTGAAGAAGTGTCGAAGGAGTTGATGAAGGGACGCCTTGATGCTTCTGGTGCGAAGATCGAAGGATTGGGTTTGAGCCAGGCACAAGTTGGAAAGCTCAAGGAGTTCCTGAATGTACCGTCCGGGAAGCGCAAAGATGTTCTGAAGTCTGTAAGCAAGCTCTTCGCATCGGTTGCCTCAGCGAAGGACTCTCTGACCGACATTGAGTTTATATGCGCGTCCCTCGAGACATTAAAGATTCCTGAGGAGAATGTTGTGTTCGATCCGAGCACTGCAAGAGGATTGGACTACTATACCGGACCTGTCTTCGAAGCGATTCTCACAGACCTGCCCGAGTTCGGGTCGGTGTTCGGCGGAGGCCGATATGATGGTTTGGTTGAGCGATTCCTTGGAAGAAAAATTCCGGCAGTCGGTGCCTCCATCGGTGTCGACCGGCTGCTGGCTGCATTACTAAAACTGGATCTTATCGAGAGCGCACCGTCGACGGCAAAGGTGATAGTGACTGTAATGGAGCCAGCACGACTTTCGGATTATCAAATATTGACCAGAGAATTACGCGAGGCTGGCATCAACACGGAAATGTATCTCGGCGAGGAGAAGTCGCTTGGCAAGCAGCTCCAATATGCGAACAGGCAGGAAATTCCGGTGGCAGTGATCATCGGCGGAGACGAGTTTGCCAATAACACCGTTACAATTAAGAACTTGAAGCTTGGTGGACAGCTACAGGACAAGAAAAAGACTGCGGTCGGGAAGGAACGGGAGGAATGGCTTGAACTCTCCCGGTCAGTACAAAAAACTATCCCCCGCGGTGAATGTCTTGCGGCAATCCGCGAGATGCTCACAACCCAATCGAAATAAATATGCCCTCAAGAAGAATAATCATTGACGGGAACAGTCTTCGGATCGAAGATGTCGTTGCAGTTGCTCGCGGGAACGTCGCTGTTGTTCTTTCACCCACCGCAAAAAAAAAGATGCAGAGATCAAGGGCGTGGGTGGAAAAAAATGTGCGTGACCATTCGGTTGTGTATGGCGTGACCACCGGGTTCGGTGCATTTCAGAACGTCTCGATCGCTCCACAGAAACTCAAAACGCTCCAACGCAACTTGATTGTCAGTCATTGTGCCGGCGTTGGTGAACCGTTCCCCGAGGAGGTGGTCCGTGCGATGATGCTCCTTCGGGCGAACGCACTCGCGAAAGGGTTTTCCGGTATTCGCGTCTCGACAGTTGAGACC
>DASWHW010000107.1:0-6989 GCA_036397975.1 Bacteroidota bacterium | reverse complement strand
CAAGACTGGAAATGTCGTTTCCTGAAATTGAGGCGGGGTCTTCTTCATCGTGTTTGTAGATGACAACCTTGTATCCATCGTAACGACACAATCCGCCTCCTGTGCCGAACCACATGAATCCCCTACTGTCTTCGAGAATCGCAAAAACAGCATCGCTGGGCAGGCCTTGCTCACTCGTGATATGATCGAATACAGCATTGCGAAGTTGCTGAAGACGCGGAGAGAGTTGTGCGTGTCCCCTAACTGCCGGGCAGATAACACACGCCAGGAAGAGGCCGAGACAGGGAAGAGCTTTCATAGTCAGTCTCATAGACTGAGCAAAAGGCAAAACCCCTTCTGTCACCCGCGGGGAGGTGTGGCAAAAGAGGCTTCAAGGAACTGGCTGGAATATACTTAATCGGCAGTAAACAAAAAAGGGAGGCAGAGCCTCCCTTTTCTTCGGTAGATCTAGACCCTCATCACACCATCAGATTCCTGTCGAGGCTCCTGTATTGTATAGCTTCACTAATGTGTTCGGGACGAATATCAGCACTTCCTGCCATGTCAGCAATCGTCCTTCCGACTTTGAGAATCCGATCGTAGGCGCGGGCAGAAAGCCCAAGCTTGGTTATCGCCATCTTCAACAGCTCTTCGCCCGCGTCGTCCAGTTTGCAAAACTCACGAATCTCTTTGGACTGCATGTCGGAATTAGCAAAGAGATGCTTCTGTCCTTTGAACCGGGCTCTTTGCACGGTCCTCGCTTCAATGACACGGTGTCGCACTGCTTCGGACTTCTCCCCGGTTTCTTTACTGGAGAGTTCTTTGTATCTCACAGCAGGAACCTCTATATGGAGATCGATGCGGTCCATCAGCGGGCCTGAGATCTTCGCCATGTATTTCTGTATCTGCATGCTGTTACATGTGCATTTCTTTGTAGGATCGGTGTAATAGCCGCAGGGACAGGGGTTCATCGCACAGACAAGCATGAAGTTGGCCGGATACTCTACGGACATTTTCGAACGACTGATCGTCACGTGCCCTTCCTCCAGCGGCTGACGGAGAACCTCCAGTACGTTGCGGGCAAACTCGGGAAGTTCATCCAAAAACAACACGCCGTGATGTGAGAGAGAAATTTCCCCGGGCCGCGGAATAGTGCCTCCACCAACCAGCGCGGCATCGGAAATCGTGTGATGAGGAGACCGAAATGGACGGGTTGCAACGAGCGCAGTATCAGCGGGGAGAACGCCCGCAACGGAATGAATCTTCGTCGTCTCCAGCGCTTCTTCAAACGAGAGAGGAGGAAGAATCGTCGGAAGGCGTTTGGCGAGCATCGTCTTCCCTGAGCCGGGCGGGCCAATCATGATCATATTATGCCCGCCAGCAGCCGCAACCTCAAGCGCGCGCTTTACGTTTTCCTGTCCCTTCACATCGGCAAAATCCACCACGTAATGCTGGTCTTCGGAGAAGAGCTTCGAAACATCCAGAGCGAGAGGTTGCAGTGTGGTGTCATTGTTCAGGAATTCCACTGCATCCCGCAGTGAGCCCACTGGATACACATCAAGTCCCTCAACCATTGCAGCTTCTTTTCCATTTTCTATCGGAACAACCATCCCCTTCAGTCCCTTCTTCCTGATCTCCAGCGCCATGGGAAGAATGCCGTGTACCGGACGCAAGGAGCCATCCAGAGCCAACTCTCCAACAAGCACATAATCGGAGAACTTATCCTGCCGCAGTTGCTCTGTCGCGGCAAGAATACCAATGGCCATCGGCAGGTCAAACGCAGATCCTTCTTTCTTGATGTCGGCTGGGGCAAGATTGATGGTAAAGCGGCGGGTCTGGAAATCGAAACCACAATTCTTGATCGATGCGATGATACGCTCCCGACTCTCTCGCACAGCATTGTCGGGAAGGCCCACAATGAAAAAGCCTGGCACCATCTTCTCCACATGCGTCTCCACTTCCACGGTGTACGCCTTGACGCCGTATGTTGCGCCGCTCAGAATCTTCGAAAGCATTTTTGTTTCAGCTCGTTTTCTCTTTCAGGCGAAATGAAAATCGTCCGGCGCCTTGAGTACCGCTCCGGGCAGGTCACCAGTGTACTCATCATCGTCTATCACCACTTTGCCATTCACGATCACGTATGGAATTCCATCCGGGTATTGGAATGGATCATTCCACGTTGCTTTGTCGGCCACAGTCTTCGGATCGAACACCACAAGGTCAGCCCAATAGCCCGAGCGAATGAAGCCCCGCTCGCGTATGTGGAGTGTCTCCGCAGGAAGTCCGGTGATTTTTCTTACAGCCTCTGCAAGTGGCATGATACCATTTTCACGTACGTATTTGCCAAGCAGACGGGGAAACGTTCCGAATGCCCGTGGATGAGGATTTCCAACTCGTAACCTGCCTTCAATTGCAAGGGCAGAGCCGTCGCTGGCGGTCATGCAATAGGGATAGTGCAATACCTTTGCCGTATTCTCTTCACTCATCGCAAATCCCACCATCGAGCCGCCTCCCTCTTGTCCGATGACAATCTCTCGAAGCAACTGCAGTGGATCTGTTCCATTCTGTGTCAGTTCCGCCATTGTCTTCCCCTCGAACCGTGTCCTGTCGGGATGAGACGGCAGACTTGACACCATCACTGAGTTCCATCCGCCTATCTTCTCGATCTTATCGAGGACAGTTGTGTTAATTGAATCGAGAAGCGATTCATCCTGCAGCCTCTTAACGAATTGATCGTCTCCCCCCTCTCTGCTCCACAATGGAAACAGGTTTGCCAGTCCCGTGTTGTACGCAATGTACGGATACCGGTCGCACGTTACCTGCTGACCGCTTGAACGAGCTTCATCGAGCCGTGCGAGCACCGCATCGAGCTTATGCCAGTTTCTTTTCCCGGATGCTTTCAGATGAGATATATTCAAGTCAACACCAGCACCACGCGCGATGGTAATCGCCTCGTTGATAGCCTCCAGAAGCGTATCGTCTTCATTACGCATGTGCGTGGAGTAAATCCCATGGCGGTTCATGCTTTTGCAAAGAGCAATGATCTCTTCCGTTGAGGCAAAACTCCCGGGAGTGTATTCCAGCCCGGATGAAATGCCGTAGGCTCCCTGCGCAAATGCCTCACGTGCAAGCGCGGTCATTTGCTCAATTTCGGCAGAAGTCGCGGGCCGGTTCTCATATCCTATAACGAATTCACGTAACGTCCCCTGCCCCACCATGCTGACGACATTGGATAAGATGCCTTGTTTCTGCAAAATCCTGAAGTATCCGGCGAAATCACTCCAGGTATCAGTAATTCCATAACTCGTTCGCAGACCTTCGAACCCTTCATCAGACATTTTTGTATTCAACGGTGCAAATGAGCCTCCATCCTGTCCGATTACTTCAGTCGTCACTCCTTGCCGGATCTTTGACTGCGCCTCTCCACGGAGGAGAAGTTCCTCATCGCTATGCGAGTGAAAGTCGATGAACCCGGGTGCAATAGCGAGTCCGGCAACATCAATCTTGTACCCTGCACGCTTGTCGCGAAGATTGCCCAGTGCAATGATCCTGCCATTTTTCACTCCAACGTCTGCGGAGAGTCCTTCTTTTCCGGTCCCATCATATACAGTGCCGCCAATAAGAATCAGGTCGAACGGGAGATCACTGGAGAGTCGAGGTCCACACGCGGCGGCGACAAGTGTGGTTGCGCCGGCAACCAGGAAGTCGCGACGGTTGAGAGAGCGTTTATCAATCATTGTTGTAATGTTGGATGTTTGAGATGAAAGTCGGTGGCATCCTGGTATTTCTTCGCAACAGCGAGAAGCGTTGCTTCACCAAAGAGTTTTCCAATGAACGTGATCGAGGTCGGCGTGCCCTCTTCTGTAAACCCGTTTGGCAGAACTACACACGGATGGCCAGTGAGGTTCGTGAGCAAAAGATTATCACCCCCGAATGATGGAGAGACATACACGTCGATCGAGTCCATCAACTTGGCCATCTCTTGGATAAGGAGATATCGAACACGATTTGCCTGAAGATACTCGACTGCAGGGATGAACCGTGAATGACGGAAGACATTCGGCCACGCGTTCTTGATCTGACGGACGAGAAGGTCATCTTTATTTGATCTCGTTAGATCATCGAATGCGGCAGCCGCTTCTGCAGAGAGAACAATCGAGATCGCACCGACGGGAAATTGCGGGAGTTGGATCGGGACTAGATTTGTCCCAAGACCGCGCAACACATCCAGAGCCCTATCGGTGTGGTCCTTGTTGAATCGCACACTGTCGAACTCCGTCTTCAGGTAGCCAATCTTCAGCTTGCTCAGATTTACATCGGGTGTGTAGTTGAACGGGAGATCGTACAGCGACTGATCAACACCATCCGGCCCTTGAATAGCGTTGAAAACCAAAGCACAGTCCTCCACCGTCCGGCAAATCGGCCCGATCTTATCCATCGACCAGCTGAGAGCCATTGCGCCCGTTCTGCTGACGCGACCCGGAGTCGGACGAAGTCCAGTGGTTCCACAGCGAGTCGAGGGGGAAACGATGGATCCATAGGTTTCCGTCCCGATTGCAAAGCCGACAAGTCCGGCCGCTGTTGCAGATGCGGACCCAGCCGATGAACCGCTGGAGCCTTGCTCATAATTCCACGGATTGCGCGTCATCCCACCAAACCAAACATCTCCCCACGCAAGCGCACCCATCGCAAGCTTTGCAACAAGAACGGCTCCAGCTTCTTCAAGCCGCTTGATAACGGTTGCGTCTTCATCGAAGACCTGATCCTTGTACGGCATCGCACCCCACGTTGTTTTAATTCCCTTTGTCGAAAGCAAATCCTTTGCTCCGTAGGGAATACCATGAAGCGGACCCCGATACTTCCCGGCGGCGATCTCGGCATCTGCACGGGCGGCCTGCTTCAGCGCAAGTTCCTCAGTCAGCGTTACCACGCACTCCAGTTTTGGCCCGAACCGCTTGAGACGTTCCAGGTACAGTGTGGTTAGTCGGAGCGATGAGATTTTCTTTGTCCGGATAAGTTCTGCCAGTTCTCGTATTGACAGAAAGGCTAGATCATCGAGGCTCGATGGTAGTTGGACGCTGATTTTCGATTGCTTGAATGGTTCCTTTTTGGTTTCAAACTTCATCCCAACCGGGATGGGGTTAAACATGACTGACGGTGGAACGGAGTTCCATAGCAGAACCTCGCGAAGCTTTGCATAGTCTCCTTGCTGCTCTTCCAACCCGGCGAGTATCGAGTCCTGTTCGGCAAGAGTAAAGGTAAGACCAAGCAATCGTTCAGCGTGGGCTACATCGTCCACTGTGAGGGGGACTGGTTTATCCTGTGAAGTAACGACAATGGGGACGAGAAGAAGAACGGTCATGAACAATCTGATCATGAGACACCTCTCTGAATAGATGGAATGATGGTCTTAGCTGACGATCCAGTAACACAGCTGTGCAACAAACAAGCCTCCGAAAATCCCAAGCACATTGCCAAGAACTGCAAGAAGCAATCCCACCGCCGCAAGCGAATGCTGATAAATCCCCGCAACGATCGGCGCGGTGACTGGTCCGCCGATGTTCGCCTGACTGGACGTTGCCATCAGGAACATGGGAACTTTCAGCAGATGACCGCCCAGGAGAATCATTGAGGCATGCGTGGCGATGATCATCACCCCGGCAAGAGCAAAGAGCGGTGCGTCAAGGATTCCGGCGATATCTGCCTTGGCACCGATGGTAGCAAGAAGCATGTAAAAGAGGACGCTTCCGACATTCGAAGCGCCTGCAAACTCCAACTCTGAGAGACGGGTCAGCGAGAGTAGTACGCCGACGATCGTTGCAAGAACAACTGTCCAGCCAAACGCATTGAGTACCTCACCAACCGGCGGAAGCATTGGTCCGACTTTTAGAGTCAGAAATCCAACACCAAAACCAATTGCCAACATAAAGATCAGATCTTTAATGGTAACGTGACGCCGGTTTTGTTCATCGATCTCCATCATACGTTTGTTCAACGTCGTCACCAGCGACGTGTCGACCTTGTTCCATTTATCAAATTTCACCTGATACGCTGAGAGCGCGATTACCACACCCATCCAGCCATAGCCCACAACCGTATCCACAACGATGATCGGTCCCAGCATCGAGTCGGGGGTACCGACGCTCTTTGCCACCGCAACCATGTTTGCGCTTCCGCCGATCCAACTTCCGGTCAACGCTGCTATACCCTTCCATGCTTCATCAGGAAGTGAATTGTGAAGGAGAGCGAACGTACCTGTTGCCCCGATAATGATGCCGCTTGTGGCGAAAGCCATGATGCCCAGTGCTTTCGGCCCCAACTTTGCAAGGCCGGGAAGATTTGCCGAGAGCAGCATCAGCACAAGCCCGGAGGGAAGAAGATAGTTTCTTACCCAATCATAGAACGGACTTACATGTGGAATGATACCAAAGTACGATGAAAGCATCGGCAGGAAGTAAATCCAAATGGGTTGCGGTAGATACCGAAAGAAGGAAGCAGCAAATTTCTGATCCCCGACCCAATAAAGCGCGCCGATAAGAACAATAATGTAGACAAATATCTCAGAAGGTTCAGTCAGCAATGGGGTCATCGCTCTCCGTGGTCGAGTGAGTGTTGGTTGTCTCTCCGTAGGTTACTTCTTCAAGAAAGAGCCCTTGTGGCGGAGCCGCAGTACCGGCCAGCGATCTGTCCCGACCGGCGATGATCGCATCAAACTGTTCCAACGTCGTAAATCCACGACCGATATCCACCATTGTACCGACAAGTGCTCGAACCATCCCGTGCAAAAACCGGTTGGCTTTCACTTCATAGGTCATCGTATCTTCTTCAATTCCCCAGCGTGAAATCGTCACGAAACAACGATAGTGGCTTGCCTGGGCCGCAACCTTACAGAATGACTGAAAATCTTTTTCGCCGAGAATCCTTTCCGCGGCCATCTTCATAAGGCCCGGATCAAGTCCGAACGGCACGACCCACGTAAACCTTCGGCGAAGGGCAGATGGACGACGCGA
>DASWHW010000106.1:0-4889 GCA_036397975.1 Bacteroidota bacterium | reverse complement strand
GTATTTCAATTCTGCATGGGGGCTGACCGCGGATACGAGCAGCTTGTATATCTCAAGCAATACCTCAAACGCAACGGAAGGGAGAAAGATCATAAAGCTAAGCTTTGCAGGAAGCGCACTTGATAGTGTGTTTGCACCCGCAGGTGTCGTAAGCAGCCAGGGTCTGGCAAAAGATGACTCAGGCAACTTTTTCTATCTTCGTCGATACACCTCTGCAGGTACTATCATGAAGATTGACCCGCTCGGGACGATTGTCGACTCGATGCGAATTTCTAAATTCCTCGGAGGCGTTGCATGGGACGGAACTCACGTGTGGTATTCGGTGTATTCTCCTGATGTCGAGTCAGGATTGTATAAAGTGGATTTCGCAACGAAGACCGTTGTCGACACGGTACTTGTTCCGACGCAACAACCGTACGGGATTACCTGGGACGGGCAGTATCTGTATTATGTAGAGAATGGATTTCAGGGGGATCCTCGGGGAATTTTCAGAGTAGATCCGATTGGGCATGATACGGCCGGGTTTATTCCAGAGCCGATGGATGGAACATCGAACGGGACAAACCCGCGCGATGTGGCATGGGACGGGCAATACATGTGGCTGTTGGGAGAGCCGGTTGGCGCCAGCACCGGACGTGCTATTTACAAGTATGACCTCGCAGGAACAGGCACGCCGGACATTAATCTCTCTTCCACACTGGTGGATTATGCGGGCGTTCGACTGGGCTCGTCGAAGCTTATCAATGTTTCGATTCAGAATGTCGGTACCGGTCCGCTTAGCATCGACAGTGTCATCGTCGGACTGAGTGCAAATGTTGTGGCATCCATTTCTACACCATTAACGATTCAGCCGTCGGGAGTTGAAATTCTTCCGTTGACATTTTTTCCACAAGTATACGGACTGGATTCAGCGGTCGTGCGAATTTATTCGGACGATCCGGATGAAGGGACAAAGAATCTGCCAGCCCGGGGCTTTGGTATTTTCGGGAGTCCCACGATCTCCCTTCCTGCGTCGTTGAATTATGGTCTCCGACGAGTTGGAAGCAATTCGCCCATGACAATGACAATACAGAATCTCGGTGCAGAGGCTCTCAGCATCACTGCCATCAACAATGACAATCCCGAATTTTATCTCGATCCTGTTACGTTGCCGGTAACGGTCGATTCATTGGGGAACACAAGCTTCCGCGTTTGGTTTCAACCTTCTTCGGGAGTTGCATTCACCGATACACTCAAAATCACAAGTAATGCGGTTTCTTCGCTTGCGGCGGTTACAAATGTTCTCTTGACCGGCACCGGAGACCCAACTGGCGTCCCGATCGGACAGCCACTCTGGAGCTTCACCGTACCCGACCATCCAAGCGGCTCGAATTTTGGCCGTCTGGTAAAGGGGGTCAGGGCCATTGATGATATTACAGGGGATGGTAAGGCCGACGTCGTCGTTTCGACGGAAAACTACTGGACAATGGCCCTGAATGGAAACGGCTCCATCACGACAGATACGCTCTGGGCATTCAGCACATACATTAGCAATTCAAGCGCCGGTTCAATTGGAACTACTGGAGATTATTCGCATCAAAAGGCATTAGGAATTTCCGGCGACCTTAACAGCGACGGCTATAGAGATGTTGTGATCGGAACAGGGGGAGGCAACGAGCATGTCTATGCTATCTCCGGAAAGACCGGACAGATGCTCTGGACGTTCGGGACAGATCATCCCGACAGTTTTGGTTTAGGTGACTTCACGGGCATTGATGTCGCACGCGATTTTGACGGAGATCTGATTCCGGATGTTGTTGCTGCAGCGAGTGCAACACAAAGCGGCGGGACTGGAGGACGACGCAGCGTGTATCTTTTTAAAGGCAACAATGGAACAATCCTCTGGCAGTCGGCACTTCCGGGGTTCACACACGGTGTGATTTCTGTCGGTGATATCAGCGGCGACAACATGCCGGACGTTGTGGGGGCAGTGGGAGAACCTGCATACAAGGCGACGGCGTTTAATGGATTGAATGGAAATCTCTTGTGGGATTTTCCTTTGACCAGTGGGTCGGGAGGGGGAAAAGAAGTTATGGAGTTCCCCGTGTCAGGCCAAAGTCCCGACATAATTCTGGGCGCTTTTTGGGGACCGGTCTACCGTGTTGATGGCGCGACCGGCGTCGAGATGTGGAATCACCCGACAGGTGGAGTTGGTGGGGGAGGAGTCATGCAACTGGCGAAGCTCCCTGACGTCACCGGCGATGGTGTCGATGAAATCCTCGTGGCTCTTCTTGGTAACGGTGCATTGTGTTTGAATGGCGCGAATGGAAATACCGTCTGGTCTCGTCCGACGGGTAACACCATGGGAATTGCGTCAATACCCGACTTGAATCAGGATTCCACCTACGACGTTGCAATCGCCGTCCAAAACACCGGGACCATGATTGTGAAGGGACAGGATGGGGCTGATCTTGCGCTTTTTCCAACGGGAACAAACCAATCCCGGGAGGTTGCTGTTGTGCCGGACATCGATGACAACTTCAGTCTTGAGATCATTGTGGGGTCGAGAGAAGGAAATATCTATTTGCTTTCGGGAGGCCTTGAGGCGGGGCCGACCTCGGTGGATGGAGAATTTCAGAATCCTGCAGAGTTTTCTCTTGCACAGAACTATCCGAACCCGTTCAACCCGAGCACATCCATCAAAATACAACTGCCGGAGCAGTCGGATCTTTCGGTACGCATATTTGATGTTGTGGGTCGATTGGTCCGCTCATTCGATTATGAACGAGTGCCGGCGGGAATTCACACAGTGGAGTGGAATGGCTCCGCAAACAATGGAGTTCAGGTCTCCAGCGGCGTCTACTTCTATCAAGCCGTTGCCGGTAGTAAGAAGCTCGCGCGCAAAATGATACTGATGAGGTGAGCCAATCGCAGAGCCACCTTTGACAATCTCCAAACCACGTCAACGTATTGCCTTTCAAGGAGAGCGAGGAGCGTTTAGCGAAGAAGCCGCAGTGGAGTTGTTCGATAATATCGAACTGATCCCTCGCCCGTCTTTCGAATCTCTTTTTACTTCGATCGAGAATCATGAAGCAGATTTAATAGTCGCGCCTTTCGAGAACACGCTCGCAGGCACGGTTCATCGCTGCTTCGAGCTTTTGATAAACAGCGATTTGAATGTTATCGGAGAAGCCGTTATCCCCGTAAGGCACCACCTGATCGGTTGCGAAGGGAGCTCTCTCGATTCGATTATTGCCGTCGAATCTCACCCGGTTGCTTTAGCCCAGTGTTTGAAATTCCTGACCGCACATCCTGCAATAAGGGGCGTTGCCAGCGACGACACTGCGGCGAGTGTGCGTCGTGTGGTTGAGAGTGGTGAGAAGACGCGGGCGGCAATCGGAAGCGCACGCGCCGCCGCGATCTACGGTGGTACGATACTCGAATCGGGAATCGAAGATCATCATGAAAACTACACACGCTTCTTTTTCCTTTCCAATACACCAGCATCGAACAACAATGCCGATAAGGTCTCGCTCGTCATAGGTCTGCCGCACAGATCAGGCTCGCTCTATCACGCGTTGGAGCCGTTCGCCCGCCGGGGAATTGATTTGGTGAAGATCGAAAGTTACCCGATTAAAGGAAAACCATGGGAGTATCGCTTCTACCTGGATTTACAGAATTCTGTTGATAGTGCTACAATGGAAATCGCTTTGACTGAGTTAAGAGAGAGAGCGACAGAAGTGAGGATTCTAGGATGTTATAAGTCAGCGAGGAAGCTGTGACACGCATGAGTTTCGCAGTTGACCAGAGAGTACCTTCTTCTTGAAATAAACTCCATCTTTGATTCTCTGGCCGGTGGGTCCGAGAAAACAATGAAATGGGAGCCGTGCTTGTGTAGCTCCCATTCTCCGATACCAAGTTTCGGACGATCCGAGTATCTACGCAACAACTTAGAATGCCAGCTCTGGAAATGGCTCCGGTGCGGTGTGTTCGATTAAGGATTTTAGCCTGGAAACATCGACTGGATGAGCTTTCCTTTCGCCGATCTTCCGGTAGTAGGCTAGCCAGAAGCAGGCGTTCTTCAGGCGCGGGTTATCTGTAAATTCCGCCGTCCGCGAGATGGCAAAATCCCCTTTGCCCGAATTCAGCCCGTGCAATGCGATGGCTGCAACAATTCTGGTAGAAGTCTCAGCTTTCTCGTCTTGAACAATGCGCATCAACGGTATGACGAGTGAAGAGAACTCTTGTTGGGGTAGAAGTTCTTTCAACTGACGCGCAGTATTTGCCCCAGTGAGTTGCAAGCCCGGCGATGGAGCTTCCAGTGCTCTTTTGATGCCCCTTTCGGATTGCTCGATGGTGGCGTTTATGAATCGACCGGAAGTTAACGTCTCATCGAGAGCCAAAAGTGGCCGGGTAACCAGTAGCATCATCATCCCCAAGCAAAAAACTACTGTAGCCTTCATGACGACATCCTTGTGTGGTTGAATGATGATTTCATTGTTCGATACGAGATCGTCTGGGCGAAGTTTCATCCGTCTTGTTCTTCCCTGTGGCCAAAAACTGATACCCTTGTGATCGACGCAAAGGCCGTGGCGATGTTTGTGGGAGGAGTTTGATTTGTTTGATCCATATAGGGAGACGGCAAGCCTTGTCCCCCAGGCATCCTCCGAGAGAATAATTTGGGATTCCACATCGCGGTACAGTGTAAACCATCGCGAAAGCCCTCTAGATTCTTGAAATAGCCTCCATCTTTCTCTACATTGCCTGCGTTGTGACGAACACTTCCATCATCTTGAAATTCCTTTATGACAGGTCAATGCAACATCTGTGGTTGGCGTGGTGAATTCCTTCAGCCGCAGCTCTTGCGGGAAGGGACGCTCTGCGGCAATTGCAGCTCATCGAGCCGACAT
>DASWHW010000105.1:0-25300 GCA_036397975.1 Bacteroidota bacterium | reverse complement strand
TTGTACCCCACATTATACAGCGCCCGAGGAACGCCCTCTTCAAAACGGCCGTCCCCCCTGGCCGGAACAGTTGCTGTAAGCGACTTAAGGGACGATTGCGATCCTGCAATTCCAGCAGATGACTGGAGTTGTGCAAAGACTATTGCTGATAATATAAGCGCCCTCTTCACTTACTCTTCCCTGGTTGTACAATCGTAATTTGCATTGAGCGAGGTTGTTATGGGCAAAGCAGCTTACAAAAATCGAAATCAATATAGACGGAATAGCTGAGGTTTTTGGTGGGTTCTGTCACATTGAAGAATCGTAAGGGGCTTCAACAACCTTCTGGAACTCTTATATTCGTAAGTTCTGGCAAAGCTCGAAACCTATGTGTTCACTTGGCAACCACACTCCCGGTTTCATCGTGTGGTTGAATCACATAATCAAATTTGGTAGCTTCCCCCCATGGAAACCACAAAACCTGCCGACGACCTTTCAATTGACACAACCATTGTTCGATCATTGCTAGTGGGTTTTCTTCGCGATGGAATTCGCAATCCGGGCTTCACTAAGGGAATTGTTGGGCTTTCGGGGGGGGTGGATTCTGCCGTGTCCGCTTGTCTGGCGGTGGAAGCTCTCGGACCTCAAAACGTTGTGTGCATATACATGCCTTACAAGACAAGCAACCCTCAGAGCAAAACTGATGCGGATCTAATCGCGACAACGATTGGCGTCCCTCTTGAGACAGTCGACATCACTTCGATGGTCGATGATTTCCCCGTTGATCTTGCGAATGACAGGTTGCGGGCAGGTAATATTATGGCGAGAGCAAGGATGACAACGTTGTTTGACCTATCTCAAAGAGATCGTGCACTTGTTATCGGGACCAGCAATAAAACGGAGACATTGCTTGGTTACGGCACCCTCCATGGAGATATGGCATGCGCTCTGAATCCGTTGGGTGACCTTTACAAGACACAGGTGTGGCAGCTGGCGCGAGATCTCGGTGTACCAAAGCAAATAATTGAAAAAGTGCCGTCGGCAGACTTGTGGATTGGTCAGACCGATGAGTCAGAATTGGGTTTCGCTTACAAAGAGGTTGACCGCCTTCTCTATTATATGATCGACCAACGACGCAGCATCACAGAACTGGTGCACATTGGGTTTTCCGAGAACTTTGTCCATCAAGTGCGGGCGATCGTGAAAAAGACTCAATATAAGAGAAGGATGCCGATTGTTGCGAAGGTGTCTCATCGCACCGTGAACCTCGATTTTCGATATCCGCGTGATTGGGGGATATGAGCGAAGCCGTTCGGCCAGGCGTCCTTTATGTTGTGAGCACTCCGATCGGAAACCTGGAGGATATTTCGCAGCGCGCAATTCGGATTCTGAAGGATGTGGACATCGTTGCTGCTGAGGATACACGCACGACCGGAAGGCTTCTAAAGCACCTCGGTCTTACCAAGAAACTTCTTAGCTATCATAACTACAACGAAGCCCGGCGTGCTCCCCAGCTTCTTGCATTACTCAACGGAGGGAAATCCATTGGTCTCGTCACGGATGCCGGTACGCCTGGGATTTCTGATCCTGCTTTTGAAATTTTGCGTCTTGTTATCGAAAACGGAATTACGGTTGTGCCAATTCCGGGAGCCAATGCGGTTTTGCCTGCGTTAGTTGTGAGTGGTCTTCCACTTCATCGATTTGTGTTTGAGGGTTTTTTGCCCGTGAAGAAGGGAAGGGCAACACGCCTAGAACGATTGAAGACGGAAGAGAGAACAATCGTATTGTACGAATCACCACACCGAATTGTGAAGACAGTGAACGACATTCGAACGGTTCTTGGTGAACGACGAATAACCGTTGCTCGAGAGTTAACGAAGAAATTTGAAGAGGTCGTTCGCGGAACAGTGAGCGAGGTGTTGACTCACCTGGAAAGCAAAGGCCCGAAGGGGGAGTATGTTATCGTGATTGCTGGTGTTAATTACGAGACTGGTGCAGAGAGACTACCAAACAACTGAGCAGTTTCCATATGGAGGAGTAATTGGAAAAAAAGGGGTCGGTGAAATTGCGTTTGCGTGACACGAAACACCCGCTGTTGTTTGAGATTAATACGCGTGTCCTGTTCCGCGAGCTTTCCGAAAAGGCAGGGAAACGAATAACGCTTGGCACCATTCCGGACGAGGTGATCGACTCGTGGCAGGAGTTGGGATTCGATGCGATTTGGCTGATGGGCGTGTGGACGACCGGTGATATTGGGTTGGGCATCGCCAGGGCGCACAGTGGCTTGCAAGAAGAATTTCGTCGGGCTCTTCCCGACTTGCAGGAAGATGATATCATTGGTTCGCCGTATGCGGTGAAGGCTTACACTGTCTCGGAAGAGCTTGGAGGGAACAAGAGCCTTGCAGTTTTTCGAAGGAGGCTTAGGGAACGCAGGATATCGCTGATTCTGGATTTTGTTTGCAACCATACATCACGGGATCATTCATGGATCTTCTCTCACCCTGAATACTATATCCAAGGAACTCCCGATGACCAGCATCGGAAGGACATGTTCTTTACGGCAGAAACAAAACAGGGTGAGAAGACAATTGCCTACGGGAAGGATCCATACTTTCCTGGTTGGACTGATACTGCACAGTTGAACTACCGGACGCCAGCAACAAGGAAAGCCGCGACGAATGCAATCAAGAAAATTGCCTCAATGTGCGACGGGATTCGATGCGACATGGCGATGCTTCTCCTCAACGACGTGATTGAAAAAACCTGGAGAGGAATAGGTGTTTTCCACCCGAACGGGAATTCGAAGAACGAGTTTTGGGTGGGGTGCATCGCGGAAATCAAGAAGGAGCATCCAGAGTTTCTCTTTATTGCAGAAGCGTACTGGGACCTCGAATGGAAATTGCAGCAACTCGGTTTTGATTTTACTTATGACAAGAAACTCTGTGACCGCCTGCTGAAAGAAGGTGCGGGCTCTGTGTATGAGCACCTCACTGCTGAGCCTATCTTCCAGAAAAAATCTCTCCGTTTTGTGGAAAACCATGATGAGGTCCGGGCAGCTCATGCGCTTTCATCGGACGCCTGGAATGCCGCTGCTACCGTTATCACCGCAACGACACCAGGGATGTTCATGGTGCATGATGGCCAAATGGAAGGACGAAAGGTAAAACTACCGGTTCAATTGGGCAGAAGGCCCTCTGAGCCATTGTCACATAACATGTCCGGTTTTTTTAAGCGTCTTCTTTCGAACCTCAATTCGCCGGTTTTTCGAAAAGGAGAATGGAGTATGCTTTCTGTGCGGCCGGGATGGCATGAAAATCACTCGTGGAGAAATGTCATCCCTTTTTGGTGGCACGATTCAGCGACAGGGGCAAGACTTGTTGTCGTGAATTATGCTCCCCACGGTAGTCAATGCTATATCGATCTCCCTTTGGAGAATATTTCGGGCCACGCGATCGAGTTTCGTGACCTTCTTGGCGATTCCTTGTACAACCGGGAAAAATCAGGACTGGCTGCCAAAGGAATGTATTTTGATATTCCTGAGTATGGGTTTCATATTTTTGAGGTGAAAGAAGCAGGGACCCCTTCCAAGAGTTAAAGACCACAATTTCCCTCTTGACAATTCCAACTTTCTATGCTATATTACTGGCACTCAACACCTGAGAGTGCTAATAGATGTACCCCCTCTCTAGTTATGTCTTTAACGCTATACTAACAAATAACTTAAACCAATCGCTTTTTAATAACGGAGGTTCATATGAAAGTGAAACCACTAGCTGACCGGGTTGTCGTAAAGCCATCTCCGGCGGAAGAAAAAACCAAAGGCGGGATCATCTTGCCGGATACTGCGAAAGAGAAGCCGGTGATCGGCGAGATCGTTGCAGTGGGTCCTGGAAAGATTGCTGACGACGGAAAGAAAATCAACATGGAAGTGAAAATTGGAGATAAGGTCCTCTACGGCAAGTATTCTGGTACTGAAGTGACCATTGATGGCGAAGAGCTGCTCATCATGAGAGAAGCAGACATTTTTGCAATTGTATAATTACGAGACTGATTTTGTTAAATACATTAAGGAGATAAGCACATGGGAGCAAAGCTCATTAGTTATGATGCAGACGCGAGAAATGCCCTAAAGAGGGGTGTCGATCAGCTTGCAGATGCAGTCAAGGTGACCCTCGGGCCAAAAGGCCGGAATGTCGTCATCGACAAGAAATTCGGTGCGCCAACCATCACGAAAGACGGTGTTACCGTTGCAAAAGAAATCGAGCTTGAGAATCCGCTCGAAAACATGGGCGCGCAAATGGTGCGCGAAGTCGCCTCAAAAACCTCCGATGTTGCTGGTGATGGGACGACAACCGCAACCGTTCTTGCGCAGGCCATCGTCCGCGAGGGGCTTAAGAACGTGGCTGCAGGTGCCAACCCGATGGACTTGAAGCGAGGGATTGACCTCGGTGTCGCGAGCGTCATTGAAGGTCTGAAGGAACTAAGCCGCAGCGTTGATAAGACCAGCAAGAAAGAGATCGCGCAAGTTGGTTCCATTTCGGCCAACAACGATCCTGTTATCGGCGATTTGATTGCTGACGCAATGATGAAAGTCGGTACGGATGGCGTGATCACGGTGGAGGAAGCAAAAGGAACGGAAACGAATATTGAGGTTGTCGAAGGTATGCAGTTCGATCGCGGCTATCTCTCGCCGTATTTCGTTACCGATGCTGAGACGATGGAAGCCGTTCTCGAAAATCCGATGATTCTGATTCATGACAAGAAGATTGCGTCGATGAAGGATCTTCTTCCTGTTCTTGAAAAGGTTGCCCAAACAGGCAGTCCCATTCTCGTTATTGCCGAGGACCTTGAAGGGGAAGCATTGGCGACGCTTGTGGTAAACAAGCTTCGCGGGACCCTTCGTGTTGCAGCGGTCAAAGCGCCAGGTTTTGGTGATCGTCGTAAGGCTATGCTGGAAGATATCGCTGTCCTCACGGGCGGTACAGTGATTTCCGAGGAGCAGGGATACAAGCTGGAGAATGCAACGATCAGCTATCTTGGAAAAGCCAAAAAGGTAGTCATCGACAAGGACAACACCACCATCGTCGAGGGCAATGGCAAGAAGGATGATATCAAGAAGCGGATCAATGAGATCAAAGCACAGATTGAAAAGACGACTTCGGATTACGACAAAGAAAAACTTCAGGAGCGTTTGGCGAAGCTGTCTGGTGGTGTTGCTGTCCTGAAAATCGGAGCATCGACTGAAGTCGAAATGAAGGAGAAAAAGGCCCGTGTGGAAGATGCACTTCATGCAACCCGGGCTGCCGTGGAAGAGGGAATTGTGCCTGGAGGCGGCGTAGCATATTTGCGTGCAGCGTCGAAGCTCTCCAGCCTCAAAACCGTCAATGAGGATCAAGCAACCGGCATCGAGATTGTTCGCCGTGCCCTTGAAGAGCCAATCCGCCAGATAATTGCTAACACCGGTTTGGAACCTTCAGTGGTGGTGAACAAGGTGAAGGAAGGGAAGGACGATTTCGGTTTTAACGCCTTCAATGAACAATACGAAAATCTTGTGAAATCGGGTGTTATTGATCCGACGAAGGTTGCAAGAACAGCTCTGGAGAATGCAGCATCTGTTGCCAGCCTTCTCTTGACGACTGAAGCCACGATTGTCGAGAAGCCGGAGGAGAAAAAGTCGGCTCCCGCAATGCCCCCGGGTGGGATGGGGGACATGTACTAAAATATCTCTCGAAAAGTACATCGTGATAGAATGCCCTCGGTGCAATGCACCGGGGGCTTTTTTTTTGCCTCAAGTGAAAGAATACCGTGTTCACGGTATGTTCCGGTGGATTCCGGAGGTTATATTATGAGGAAATCACTAAAACGAGTTAGGAAAGGTAGAGGCAGGTGTTGTTCCTTAGCGGTCGAGAGGTTTATCGGCCGGGAAAGTGCAGTTGACCCTATCTACGCCCTGTGGTAAGGATTCCTGGTCGATAGCCTCTATAATTATCGAACAAATCTAATCGATCTTAAATGAGTACAGCAGACAAACGTCAACTCTTATTCTTCGCTGTGGTAGTCACATCCGTCGTCTCGCTTGTCATGCAACTAAGTCTGGCAGGACCGTTGTAGGTTTGAGTATGTTCCGGAGGGCTGACGGGAGGGTGTCGTCCTTTTGTGCACGAGTGACCGCCGGCCTAACGGAACAATTTTCACATCGATTGCCGACGCAGAGAACTGAGGAAAACTGCAATCGCGTCTTGCACTTTGCGATATGCTCTTGCTCCTACAGGATAGTGCTGCGTGAGAATGGAAAAAGCCAATGGTTCCCCGTCCCCGCTGTGAACATAGCCGGAGAGCGCTGACGCTCCACTGATTGTTCCTGTTTTGGCTCTAAGATTTCCCTCCGCCGTCGTTCCCTTCATGCGATAGTCCAACGTCCCATCGACTCCTGCAATAGGAAGTGAGTTGTAGAATTCCTCGAAGCACTCTGGATTAGTGAACATTGCTTGTAGCAGCGCAAGAATCGTATTCGCCGACGTGAGATTGTAGCGTGATAGCCCCGACCCATCAGCGACGATGATTTTATTCGTGTCAACTCCGATGCTTTGCAGGAATGTCCGAACTATCACGGCGCCAGCCTCAGCACTCCCGGGTTTTCCCACTTTTTCCGCGGCGATTGTCTTAAGAATGTTTTCTGCTGACAAATTATCGCTCACCTTATTCATGTAGGTGATCGCTGTGTCCAAGTCATGCGAAAGAACAGCCAATGGCATTGTATTTCCCTGCACTGTGTCGATCATAATCTCATCGACGGGAATGTTCTGCTGCCGCAGTCGGTCCGCAACAAGCGTCATGAAAAAGCGTTCAGGTTGGTAGACGCTCAACTCTGTTGTGACGAGGGTGTCGCTGCGCCCGATCTGCCCCCGCGCGACCACTGCGTTTGTCCGCTCCATCCAACTTCGCTCGATCTTCACGCGTTCAGTAACGCTATCGACAATCATAACGTTTATGGATAACGTCATGTAGTCCGATTCAGGTTTGGTCGATAACTTCAGCGCTCCGTTGATGTTTTTGAGCAGGACTTCTATGCTGTTACCATTCACGGTCAGCGGTGAAATTCCCATGCTGTAGGTGCTTGACTCATCGTCCCATGACCAGCCTGTGCCCATGAAGAGATCATCAAATAACGATACGTCACCGACGAGCCTCCAGGATGATCTTTCCGGAATGATCGATGCAATTTGAAGGCACAGCGTATCCAAATCCATGACAGACAAAACGGGATCGCCGGAACCGCGGATAAATATTGTCGGAATGATTGAAGTGTCGTAGGAGGCCTCCGTCCTGAAGGAATATGTCGGTCCTAACGTCACGAGTGCTGTTGCTGCAGTGAATAGTTTTTGATTCGACGCCGGATTGAACAAATGATCTGGATTCAGCTCATAGAGCGTCTCTCCTGTCCGCAGTGAAAGAACCTTGATGCCAATATTCGCAGGAGGGAAAAGAGAATCAGGGAGAAGCGCATCAATGCCATCCTTAATCGTCGGGTAGGGAGATGAGCTTAACGACGTTCCGACCGGCGATGTGTGGGTGACTGTCACTCGCGAAGAGCTTGTGCAGCTCATGAAGATGAAGCCCAAAGCAAAGACGACGCAGAAATGGGAGTGAAAAATTGAATTAAGAAAGGTCATGAAAGAAATCCTGTTTGATGAACAAAGGAAGCCGACGAAAGTTGTGGTTCTTTGTTCTTAATCGCAAGTCATGCAAGCGATCGGAGGAACGACTCAGTACCTTTGGTTGATTGACTCTGCAATTCTCCCTATATTAGCGCACACTTTTATCAACTTCGAGAATAACCGAAAACGTATGCTGCAAGTCTTTAAGAAACTCTTTGGGGGGAAGCATGAACGCGACGTAACTGCGATCCGTCCAATCGTTGACCAAATAAATCAACGTTTCGAATCATACCAACAGCTTTCTGATGAAGAGCTAAAAGCGAAGACGACGGAATTCCGTACGCGGATCAACGCCGCAACGGCTGAGGTGGACAATGAAATCGGGGCTTTGAATGATAGACTGAAAGAGATTATCGAAGGACCCGAGCACGAAGAGCTTCTCAACAAGAAATCTGATCTTGAAGAAGAGAAGGATGAAATTATTACCGAGGTTCTTGATGAACTTCTTCCTGAGGCATTTGCTGTCGTGAAAGATGCCTGCCGGCGACTGAATGGGACTTCGTTTGACCTGATGGGGAATAAAGTCATCTGGGAAATGGTTCCGTTTGATGTGCAGCTCATTGGTGGCGTTGTCCTACACCAGGGAAAGATTGCCGAAATGGCGACAGGGGAAGGGAAAACCCTTGTGGCGACCATGCCCGTCTATTTGAACGCACTCCCGGCTCGGGGCGTGCATTTGGTGACCGTCAATGATTACCTGGCTAAGCGCGATAGTGTTTGGATGGGTCTGGTTTACGAGTTTCTAGGCTTAACCGTCGGGTGCATCCAGAACAGCATGGATGCGTTCCAGCGGCGCAAGGAGTATGCGTGCGACATCACCTACGGGACGAATAACGAATTTGGATTTGATTATCTCCGCGACAACATGGTCGTGGATAAGCAGGAATTGGTTCAACGCCCACACTCCTACGCGATTGTTGATGAGGTAGACTCGGTCTTGGTCGATGAGGCGCGTACGCCGTTGATTATCAGTGGTCCCGTAAAAAGTGATGATCACAAGTTCAACGAAATGAAGCCTCGCGTGGACGCCTTGGTGAATGCGCAACGCACCTTTGTCTCGAAAATCGTTGGTGAAGCTGAGAAAGCACTGGCGGACGGGAAAACAGAAGAGGCGGGAATTCAGTTGCTCCGTGCTTCCCGTGGTCTTCCGAAACATCCCCGTCTCTTAAAGCTCTTCTCCGACGGGGCGAACAAGAAGCTGATGCAGAAAACGGAAGTGGAGTATCTTCGGGACCAATCGCGTCGCATGCCGGAGATTGACGATGAGCTTTACTACGCTATCGATGAGAAGCAACATCAGATCAATCTGACGGAAAAGGGTCGCGAGGTTCTCACAAAGGCAACCGAAGATAAAGACTTCTTCATTATTCCCGATCTCGGAACGGAGTTCAGCATTGTTGAAAACGATGAAACTCTCACGAAAGAGGAGATCCAAAAAAAGAAGGATGCTTTGACGCTGCTGTATTCGGAGAGAAGTGATCGCATACACACGGTGACACAACTCCTTCGCGCGTATTCCCTCTATGCTATCGATGATGAGTACGTTGTCGCCGATGGAAGAGTTCAGATCGTGGACGAGTTCACTGGCCGTGTTCTTCCCGGGAGACGGTACTCCGATGGTCTTCATCAGGCAATCGAGGCGAAAGAGGGAGTGAAAGTGGAGCGGGACATGCAGACCCTTGCCACGATTACCCTTCAGAATTATTTTCGTCTTTACAAGAAGCTTGCCGGCATGACGGGCACCGCCGAAACAGAATCGGCGGAGTTTTTCGATATCTACAAGCTTGACGTCGTTGTCGTTCCTACAAATAAACCAAACGTTCGTGATGATGTTCATGATCTGATCTACAAGACAAAACGTGAGAAGTACAACGCAGTCATCGAGCAAATCAAAGACATGCGAGAGAAAAACCGACCTGTGCTGGTCGGTACAACGAGCGTGGAGGTGTCCGAGACAATCAGCCGGATGCTCAAGCGTCAGAACGTGCCGCATAACGTTCTCAACGCAAAGCAACATCAGCGGGAAGCGGAAATAGTCTCCAATGCGGGACTGCCTGGCGCGGTGACTATTGCGACCAACATGGCAGGCCGGGGGACAGATATCAAACTTGGACCGGGCGTTCGAGACGCCGGAGGATTGCATATTATCGGTACGGAACGGCATGAGGCGCGCCGTATCGATCGCCAGCTCCGCGGCCGTTCGGGCCGGCAGGGTGATCCGGGATCGACCCAGTTCTATTTGTCGCTCGAAGATGATCTCATGAGACTCTTCGGTAGCGAGCGGATTGCAGGGATCATGGAACGGCTCGGTCTGAAGGAGGGCGAGGTCATTCAACATCCCCTCATTACCCGCTCTGTTGAACGGGCACAAAAGAAAGTCGAAGAAAATAACTTCGGCATTCGGAAACGTCTGCTTGAATATGACAACGTCATGAATCAGCAGCGAGAAGTGATCTATTCACGCCGCCGGCGCGCACTCATCAGTGATCGTATCAAAGACGATATCATGGAACTCATGGAGGAATTCGCAGCCAGCATCGTTGCAAAATACTATGATGATGGCGATCTCGATGGATTGATCAACGATGTTCGCACCCAGTTGCTCGTGGATCTCAAGCTATCTCCAGAAGATTTCCAGAAACTCGGCGCCGATGGTGTATCAACGGAAGTGATCAAGGCCGCACGCGAATTCTACAAGAGAAAAGAAGGGTCGCTCGGCAACGAGATGATGGGGCAGATCGAAAAAATGGTATCATTGCAAATGATCGATGAAAAATGGCGGGATCATCTCAGGGAAATGGATGATCTGAAGGAGGGTATTCATTTACGAGCGTACGGGCAAAAAGATCCTTTGGTCGAGTATAAGACCGAGGGGTTCAGGATGTTTTCTGAACTTGTAGATCAGATAAGCAGTGAAGTGGTATCCTCGGTGTTCAAGCTGTTTCCCGCGGCAGCGGCACAAATGCCGGTTCGTGGTCCACAGCGCCCGCCGCGCGGTGATCAATTACGCACCACACACGACTCAGCAATGGGTATGGGCTTCCAGGCGAATCGTGAACCAATTGCAGGTCAGGCAGACCCGGCTCGTGCCGGAAAGCCACAACCGGTCCACGTCGCTGAAAAGATCGGACGAAACGATCCCTGTCCCTGCGGTAGTGGAAAAAAATACAAGCAATGCCATG
Organism: Bacteroidota bacterium; assembly: GCA_036397975.1. Taxonomy (GTDB): domain Bacteria; phylum Bacteroidota; class Ignavibacteria; order UBA10030; family UBA6906; genus SZUA-287. The sequence goes on along the minus strand of DASWHW010000105.1, from coordinate 14,421 downwards.
GCCGTTAACAAAGCAAATTGTGTTTCACACTGCGGACACTGACGCATGAAGAAAGTCGAAGCTATCATCAGACCCTTCCGCATGGACGACGTGCGCGAAGCGCTCGCTGAGGTCGGTGTGAAAGGAATGACCCTCACCGAGGTGAAAGGATACGGAAGACAAAAAGGGCACACGGAAATGTACCGCGGCTCTGAATATCAGATCGACTTCCTTCCAAAAATCAAGCTGGAAGTCGTCGTTGCGGATTCTCTTGCGGACAAGGTGGTGGACACGATCTTGAAAGCTGCCAAAACCGGTCAGGTAGGCGATGGCAAGATTTTTATTTACGATATCGAAGACGTGATCAGGGTGCGCACAGGCGAATCTGGAGAAGATGCACTTTAATGCCAATGATGGATGAGAACACAGACCCCGTTCAACACAACGGGGTTTTTCATATGAAGGAGGGTCAAACGCCTCCCGATTTCCGGTGCGGCTATGTGACGATCATCGGCGAACCCAACGTGGGGAAGTCCACGCTCATGAATCGTTTTCTGCAGCAGAAGATCTCCATTGTCACGCATAAACCACAGACAACAAGGCACCGTGTTCTCGGCATTTTGTCGACCTCGTCAACCCAGATTATTTTTCTGGATACGCCTGGGATCATCGCTCCACGATATGCCCTTCACGAAGCAATGATGGAACATGCAGCGGTGGCAATCAACGATGCGGATGTTCTCCTGTTTATGGTTGATGCGACAAAGAGGATTCCCGACGCCGGGAACGAGTCAGAGGCGATCGGGGGAGAGGCGTTTGAGAAAGTAAAGTCTGCGGGAAGAAGGACGTTCCTCGTCGTCAACAAAATCGATTCAATCGACGAGGCTCGACATGCACCGGTTCTGGAATACTATCAAAGTCAATTCACATTTCAGAAGTCATTTGCGATAGCGGCCCTCCGCGGTACAGGGACTGATGAGCTTCTTGCATCCATCACCGTTGCACTTCCTGTCCATCCTCCCTATTATCCTCTCGATGTCGTCAGCGAACACCCTGAGCGATTTTTTGTAGCAGAAATCATCAGAGAAAAAATATTCCTTCAGTACCAGGAAGAAATTCCCTACTCAACCACTGTCGAAATCCGAGAGTTCCGGGAGCGCGAAAACGGAAAATGGCTTGTCGATGCGAACATCTATGTCGAACGTGATTCCCAGAAAGGAATTCTTATCGGAAAGGGAGGCAACGCGTTGAAAGAGATTGGCAAAAGAGCACGCAAGGATATCGAGACCTTCCTCCAACACCCTATTTACCTTCAACTCTTTGTGAAAGTACGGAAAGAATGGAGGGATGATCCAAAGTGGGTGGATCGACTCGGATATAAGGCGAAAGAATAAGCAGAGATGATGATCCGTTCCGAGAAATTTCTTGTCTCTGCCGGTTTCAGTATCGTCTGCCTTGTCTGGGGCTCAACGTGGATGGCAATCAAGATCGGGCTGGAAAGCGTTCCTCCTTTGCTGGCGGTGGGTGTTCGGTTTCTTCTGGCGTCCGCAATACTCTATGGAATTATCCGCATTAAGAAAATCTCGATTGAGTCAGGTCCGCGGGCATACAAGCTTTATGCGGCTCTGATCCTTCTATCCTACACCGTTCCTTTTGCGTTGGTCTATTGGGGACAGCAATTCATACCGAGTAGCTTGAGCAGTATTCTCTTCTCGGCGTTGCCTCTTTGGGTTGCCCTCTTCTCCCATTTTATTCTTCCGAATGAACAAATCACTTCTCTCAAGATCATTGGTGTATTGATTGGAGTGGCGGGCGTCTATACGATATTTTCCGGAGAGTTGGAATGGGTGGGTTTGGAGGGCCTAGCGGGTATGCTTGCCATCATTGCCAGCACGATCATGCAAGGGATGTCGCTCGTTCTGGTAAAACGTTTCGGACAAACGCAGCATCCGGTCGCAATGAACTTCGTCGGAATGGGTCTCGGCGGCATTCTTCTTCTTGTCGCTGCATTTCTCATTGAGCCGGTTGAAACCGCTCGCTGGGATGGTGCAGCGATTGGATCGATTTTGTACCTTACGGTAGTCGGGTCGGTGGTTGTCTTTGTCACTTACTACTGGCTCCTCAAGCGGACCGAGGCAGTCGTGTTGTCTCTGACGAGCTTTGTCACACCGATCGTGGCTGTCATCCTCGGAGCGCTCATTCTTGATGAAACCTTGTCTCCGAATACATTTCTTGGCGGTCTTCTTGTTCTCGTCGGCATTCTCGTGGCAAATGGAAAAATGTTTTACAAGAGATATGCGCGTGTCTACAATGCCTAGAATGATGGTGATTATCATTCTCATTTTTGGGCTGCGCTCGTTTGCCGAAGCCCAGGAGATGGTGATCGGCGAAGAAGGAAAGAGGATGACGCTCGCCAATCCTGACTACGAAGGCTCGCAGCCTTTCGACGTTCTCCGCTACAAGCTCAATCTGACTCTTCCCCTTGTTGATAATCGGCTGTTTGGGACTTCTGAGATAACCATGCGATTGAAGCAAGCAATCGATTCGGTTTCGCTCCATTCGGTTGGTTTGCAAATCGACTCGGTGAAAATTGGAGATACACCGGTTGTCACTCTTCTTGATTCCGCATCCGAACGAATGACGGTACTTCTTCCGGCACCAGGCAATGCAGGTGATACCATCATTCTGAGGATAGTCTACAACAGAATACAGAATTATCCGCGCTACGGGAGACACGGTTATTATTTTTTCCTTGATACGCTCGGGATCCCCGCAAATCTTGGATATACATTTTCTGAGCCTTCAGACGCACGCAATTGGATGCCCTGTTATGACGAGCCGTGGGAGAAATCTACAGCGGAGATGTTCCTCACGGTACCGGAGGGATTCATGCCTGCATCGAACGGGCTTCTCCAAAGCTCAGTGAACAATGGTGACGGTACCACAACATGGCATTGGGTAGAGGAGAATCAGATTACCACATACCTCATGTGTATTACTGCCTCTCGATTCTCAGTCTCCACTCTTCCGTACTTCACTGCCTCAAACGATACCATTCCAATCCAATATTACGTTTGGTCTGAGGATTCCCTGGAATGTGCAGCATACTTGCCAACCGTAAGGTCGATGGTAACCGAGTACGCAAGATTGTTCGGTGAATATCCTTTCAAGAAATACGGAATGACCGCCATCGTCCCCTTTGGTCCGTTGGGAATGGAGCACCAGTCGTTGACAACGCTCAACCGTTTTTTCAAGACGAGTCGATGGGTCGTCTCGCATGAGCTTGCACACCAGTGGTGGGGAGATCTTGTCACCTGCGGTACTTGGCCCGATGTCTGGCTGAATGAAAGCTTTGCGACCTACAGTGAAGCACTCTGGATGGAACATGTCGGAGGATTCACGGCGCTTAAGAGCTACATGAAGGATACACTAACACAATTCCAATTTGCTTCGTGGCAGGGCGCCGTGTACGATCCGGTTGGACAGGGTTTCAACTTGTTTGACCGCGTTGTGTATAGCAAAGGTGGATGGGTGCTGCACATGTTACGTCGCGTCCTGGGCGACAGCATGTTCTTCCAAAGCCTTAACGCGTACCGGGAGCGATATTCCGGGCAAAGTGCGATCACTGCGGAATTCCAGGCCGTGGTGGATTCTGTTACAGAAATGAATCTGAGCTGGTTTTTTGATCAATGGATCTTCGGCCGAGGATGGCCTCGCTACGCTCTATCATCGTCATGGAGTTCCGACACGATTACTGCGACGATCTATCAGCAGCAGCCAAGCACCTGGCCGGTGTACAAGATGCCAATCACCGTGCGCGCATACACAGGTTTGACATCCACGGATTTTCTTCTGTGGGACAGCGTTGATGTGCAAACCTTTCGACTTCCCTTTGGCAGTCAACCGGACAGCCTCGTCTTCGATCCGGACTATTGGGTGTTGAAGCAGATTGTCTCGCCACCAGTGAATGTTGAAGTGAAGCCAGATCTCCCAACGGAGTTTGTGCTGGGACAGAATTATCCCAACCCGTTCAATCCCAGTACAAATATCAAATACGAGATTCCAGCCGTTGCTCGCGTGGCGATCAAAGTATATGACGTGCTCGGCAGTGAAGTTGCCACGCTCGTGGACGGTATGCATCAGCCCGGGAGATATGAAGTCGTCTGGGATGCGCGAAACGTGACGAGCGGGGTGTATTTGTACAGACTCCAGTCGGGCACCTTCGTAGCAACGAAGAAGATGGTTTTGCTTCACTAGTCTCTGCGAGTTTGTTTTTTTATTCAAGCCCGCTGCGTTGTCGCGGCGGGCATTCTTATGTAGAGAAGAATATTGTTGGATAATTTGATCAGGTCTTAGGCAGCGCTTGGACCACCCCGTTTCGTCGCGTCTCTCGGTGGTTCGACATACTCTTTCCCACCACAAGAGTAGTCCTCTCATGTTACCATCATTGACAATGCCATCCGACCTCGCTACCTTGTCATGAGTCTCCCATCTTTTTCTGCTCTTTGCCACGGTATTATATGACACCGCTTCGATGGTTTTTGGCTTGCGTGTCTATCCCTCTTTGTATCCTCCCCACATGGTTTCTTTGTGCTCAGGTCCTACCATTCCAGCACTACACTCTGAACGACGGCTTGTTGACTAACGGCGTGGCTGAATTGTACCAGGATTCTCACGGATATCTCTTTGTCAGTTCTGCAGAGGGACTAAGCATCTTCGACGGCGCTTCGTTTACTCATTACCGGACGAAGGACGGGCTCCCGTCAAACTTTGTCAATTGTGTCGTTGAACAGCCAGGCCCCCAAGGCGTCATGTGGATAGGAACGAACAATGGTCTCGCCAAATTCCGTTCAAACCGCTTCACACAGATGCTCGTTGATACGACCCAAAGATCCCTGCTCGTCAGGTCCATCTTTGTGGATGTCACCGGAACGGTATGGTGTGGAACGCTCGGAGGATTGTACACGATCAGAGGGGATTCAATCAGCAAAATGGAACTGGGGATCAACTACGTTAGTGAGATAAAGGTTGCGGGCCTTTCCCCGGACTCTGTGGTGTGGGTTGCGGTCGGCAATGCCCTCCTGGCACTCCGGCTTTCGGGCGAGGTCATCCGTCGCATTCCACTCAGCAATTCGAAGACGAACCACTTCACCGATGTTCTTACAGACAGACATGGAAACGTTTGGGTCGGGCTGCGCGACAGTACCCTCAGGTTGTTTCGAAAGGGTCTGCTGGTTGCCAAGCGTCGAATTCCAACGGGCCGGGTTCACCACCTGATGGTAGACGAGGCGGGGGATCTTCACATCGGGACAGACGATGGATTACTCATCATCGACGTCAACAGGTTTCATGCGGACGATTTTGAGCAGGTAACAACCAGGAACGGCCTGCCATCCAATTTCGTCAACGGCGGCCTCATTGATAAAGAAAAGAACCTCTGGTTATCGTTTCGCGATATGGGAATCGCAACCCTCAAAACCCGGGGAGTTTGGACCTTCCCGCTGCCTGGCATACCCACGGCCTACAATAACGCACGGGCTGTATGTGATTCAGCCGGACACTTCTGGGTGCTATCAGGTGATAGTCTCGTTGAGATGCAACGAGTCGGCAGGAGCAACTGGCTTGTGACAAAGCATGGTCTCGGCACGACGTCAAAGACCGGACAGCCAATTGGAGTAGTGTACGACCATGAACACAGATTATGGTTGAGCTTCAGGGAAGCACGGATTCATGTCTATCAAGTACGGTCACAAAGGGGAAAGGCAAGCGCACTGTCTCTTATCAAGACTCTTGAAACGGGCATCCCCCATTTTTACTTTACCTTTACTATCGACCGTCGTGACCGCTTGTGGTGCCAACAAAAGGATGGTGTGGTTATGATTGACCACAAACGTAATACGGTAATGCGAACGTACACTCCTGCCGATGGAATTGACCACGTTGATACGCGAACGATGTACGAAGACCGCGAGGGGAAGATGTGGCTCGGCCAATTCACGAATGGGATAGTGGTCGTGCACGGAGACGGTACGGACTCCCCACTGCGCACATTCGCTGTAGGTCGCGACCTTCCGGCAGGATTCATCCGTGCACTCTGCGAGGACAATGATGGAAGGATGTGGGTGGGCACCCGTTACAGCGGTTGCGCCGTGCTTGATGGTGACAGTGTGCATCAACTCTCAGCAGAGAATGTGCTCCCCAGCGATGCTGTTTGGTGTATTGCAAAGGATGGGCAGGGCATTATGTGGCTGGGAACCTCGCTGGGTCTCGTCGCCATCGACCCCGTCACACGCAGACCCATCCCGACGGGCAACGACATTGTGCGAGACCCGGTTCTTGCTCTTGGTGTATCACAGCGCAATGAAATCTGGTTTGTTACATCAGACGCCTTCGGGATCATCGAACGAAACAGTCTCCATGAACCTCCACAAGCACCGGTCGTGCGCGTAGACCTCATGAAGGTAGATGAACAGCTTGTCGATCTCGCAGGATCTCTCGAGCTACCGCACGATCATAACAACTGTACATTCGGCTTTCTGAGCGTCAGTTTCCGGAGCACACAGGATATCCGCTACCAATACAGACTCCTGGGCCTTGATGACGACTGGCAGCAGCCGACTTCACAACGATCAGTTACGTATGCATCGCTCAAACCCGGAGGCTATCGTTTTGAAGTGAGGGGGACAAGGATTGGAACGTCATCGTATAGTCCGCCCGCCGTCGTCTCCTTCACTATTACACCACCCTTCTGGGGAACATGGTGGTTCATGTCTCTTTCTTTTCTTGGCGTTGCTGGAACGCTCCTGCTTCTCTATCAGCGGCGCATTAGTAGCCTGGAAAAGGAAAAACGCACACAGCAGGAATTCTCCGTCCGCCTCATGGAGTCCCAGGAGAACGAGCGGAAGCGCATCGCAGGTGAGTTGCACGACAGCCTCGTACAAAACCTCCTCGTTGCGAAGAACAGGTCGTTGCTGGGAATGAAGAAAGCAGGTGATGCCGAGGGCGTCACCCGTGAGCTGTCGGAAATCTCGGACGCATTGAGCGAAGCCATTGATGAAGTGCGGGAGATTGCTCACAACCTCAGGCCGTACCATCTGGACCGTCTTGGCTTGAGCAAAGCGCTCCGTGCACTCGTTGAGCGCATGCGTGAGTCCTCGACGATCGAGTTTCGCGAAACAATCGACCCGATCGATTCGTCCCTCAGTCCTGAGGATAGTATTCAGCTTTTCCGGATTATCCAGGAAGCGATGAACAATATCCTGAAACATTCCGGTGCAACACTTGCCACTGTTTCTGTCGGACAGAATGGACAGGCGATCGATGTCGTTGTTTCGGACAACGGCAAAGGCTTCATTGCTCACTCTGCTGCAAAGGATGATGACAAGCCCGCGACGTTTGGGCTCGGAGGAATTGAACAGCGGGTAGGAATGATGAACGGAACATGGTCGATTCAATCCTCGCCGGGCAGCGGAACGACGGTGAACATTCGGATACCGGTGAAGGGCCAACCGCAATGAGCTCCTCCATCAATCTCATCCTGGCAGACGATCACCCTTTGTTCCGGAAGGGACTCCGCCAGGCGATCGAGGAAGACGCCGCAATGAAGATTGTGGGTGAGGCCGGGGATGGGAAAGCGGCCCTCACCCTGATTCAAGAACGCGCACCTGATGCAGCGATCCTCGACATCAATATGCCGGGAATGAGCGGCCTGGAGATTGCGCAACACATCCAACGGGATGGTCCGTTTGTCGCAATTGTCATCCTCACGAATTACAAAGATGAACGGATGTTCGACGAAGCAATGGATGCCGGTGTACGCGGATATGTTCTCAAAGACACTGCTGTGGTCGATACGCTCGAGGCAATTCGGGCGGTAACAATGGGACGGTACTATTTCAGTCCAGGTCTCTCCGACCTTCTCGCGAAGAGAAGCCAGCGCGCAAGGACCCTTTTGCAAGAACGCCCTTCGCTGGCAACACTCACGCCCACCGAGCGCCGCATCTTACGGTTGATTGGAACACACAACACTAGCAAAGAGATTGCCGACGAGCTTCATATCAGCTATCGCACCGTCGAAACCCACCGTACCAACATTGCCACGAAGCTGAACATCCACGGCAGCCACAGCCTGCTCAAGTTTGCTATCGAGAACAAATCCGCCCTGCACGATCAGTAGACGCCTCTCCGTTCGTCCCCTTCGGTTCTACGTGTTTCCCCGTAGCCATAATTACGTGGCTGCCTTTATTCCTTCTCCTTCATTCCCTCCTTATACTTCAGATAACATTCCTTGCTTGTCCCATGATTCTTATTGCTGACGACAATCCCCGGATGCGGGAGACGATCAAGATGATGCTTGTCGATGCGGGCCCGGATTTCATCGAGTGTGCCGACGGAGCTGAAGTGCTTGCATTGTACCGGAAGCACAAACCTGATTGGGTACTGATGGATATCCGGATGGGAGCGATGGATGGCATCGCTGCCACACGTGAGGTCACTTCTGCCTTTCCAAACGCACGCATCATTATCGTAACGAACTACAACGATTCATTCCTCCGTGCAGAAGCTGAAGAAGCTGGCGCGGTGGGATATGTATTAAAAGACGATCTCTCTCAGCTCCTCGATCTTATTCATCACTCTCCAAAGGTTCAACCATGAAACGCATGCTTTTGCTTCTCCTAGTGCAACTTCTCCTTGAACCGGAGCTGTTGGCACTAGGAAACAGAGTTATCGGACCGGACACTCGCCGCATTGACCAGGTTGCCCGCGCGTTCTTCAATCAAACACAGAACGACGGGCCGGGGGGTGGCAGTGGAGGCGGCGAGATTAACGCGATCACCGAGCGCTTCTTCACGGGCGCAGTGGCGAGTGACCAGTTTGGTTTCTCTGTGGCGAGTGCGGGCGATGTAAACGGCGACGGGTATACCGATGTGATTGTGGGCGCGCCATTCAATGACGCGGGGGGAAACAGTGCCGGTAGAGCCTATATCTACTTTGGTGGCACAATCATCAACACCATTGCCGACGTCATTCTCACAGGCGTTGCAGCAGGCGACCAATTCGGTGTCTCCGTTGCCTCTGCCGGCGATGTGAACGGCGACGGGTATCAGGATATAGTCGTAGGGGCAAATCTGGCCACCACCACAGATACAGGCAAAGCCTACATCTACTTTGGTGGCACAATCATCAAGACCATTGCCGACGTCATTCTCACAGGCGTTGCAGCAGGCGACCATTTCGGTATCTCCGTTGCTTCTGCCGGCGATGTGGACGGCGACGGGTATCAAGATATAGTCGTCGGGGCAAATTTGGCCACCACAGGCAAAGCCTACATCTACTTTGGCGGCGCGATCATGAACAGTATTATCGATGTCACACTTACCGGTGCTGCGGCTGCTGACCTGTTCGGTGTCTCCGTTGCTTCTGCCGGCGATGTGAACGGCGACGGGTATTCCGACGTGATTGTCGGTGCCCCATTTGCTGGCGCTCCGGATGCAGGGAAAGCGTACATCTACCTCGGTGGTGCGGCAATGGACAACACCCCCGATGTCACACTCACGGCCGTTGCGGCCAGTGACCGGTTCGGTTTCTCCGTTGCCGGTGCAGGTGATGTGAACGGCGACGGGTACAGTGATGTTATCGTGGGGGCGCAGAACAACGACGCAGGGGGTGCTGATGCAGGCCGTGCATATGTTTTTTTTGGCAGTGCAAGCATGGACAACATAGCTGATGTCATCCTCACAGGTGCTGCGGCCCTTGACCAATTCGGTTACTCCGTTGCTGGTGCAGGTGATGTGAATGGCGACGGGTATGCCGATGTGATTGTCGGCTCTCCCTTCAATGATGTCGGAGGAAATAACGCGGGGCGAGCATTGATTTTCTTCGTCAGCACAAGTATGGATAACGTTGCTGATGTTATAACGACCGGTGCAACGGCAGATGATAGTTTTGGTCGGTCCGTTGCCGGTGCCGGTGATGTGAACGGTGATGGGTATGGCGACGTGATGGTAGGGGCGCAGTTCAACGATGCAGGAGGCTCAAACGCCGGCCGGGCGTACGTCTATCTCAACTCGCTCACGGGCACGGACGTACCGGACGAATTCTTTACCGGCGCACCAGGTGATAATCTGGGTATTTCCGCTGCTTCAGCCGGCGATGTGAACGGCGACGGATTTGACGATATAGTCGTAGGCGCCTATCTCGCCACCATCCTCGACACAGGCAAAGCCTACATCTACTTTGGAGGCGTCGGAATGGACAACTCTGCCGATGTGACTCTGATTGGCGTTGCTACCACTGACTGGTTTGGCTTTTCTGTTGCCGGTTCGGGTGATGTGAACGGCGATGGATACGGTGATGTGATTGTGGGAGCATACATAGCTAACATGGCATACATCTTCTTCGGGGGTACAAGCATGGATAACGTTGCCGATGTAACACTTACTGGCGAGGCGGGGAGTGATGGGTTCGGCTTTTCTGTTGCCGGTTCGGGTGATGTGAACGGCGATGGATACAGCGATGTGATTGTTGGTGCATACGGGAACGACGCAGGCGGCGTGAATGCAGGACGTGCTTATGTGTATTTTGGAGGAGCAGTCATGAACAGTATTGCCGATGTAACCCTTACCGGCGCTGCTGCCGCTGACTTCTTCGGCTTTTCTGCTGCCGGTACCGGTGATGTGAACGGCGATGGATACAGCGATGTGATTGTTGGTGCATCCGGGAATGACGTAGACGGCGTGAATGCAGGACGTGCTTATGTGTATTTCGGGGGAGCAGTCATGAACAATATTGCCGATGTAACACTTACCGGCGCTGCAGCAAGTGATTTTTTCGGCACTTCCGTTGCGAGTGCAGATGACGTGAACGACGATGGTTACAGTGATGTGATTGTGGGGGCATATAACGCCGGGGGCACAGGTGCTGGCCAGGCATACATCTTCTTAGGAGGTGCGAGCATGGACGACGTTGCCGATGTGACGCTTGCCGGAGCTGCGCCGAATGACTTTTTCGGTTTTGCTGTTGCTGGTGTGGGTGATGTGAACGGCGACGGTTACAGTGATGTGATTGTGGGAGCGAGCTTCCTTAACAGTGGTGCAGGTCGCGCATATGTCTATTTCGGTGGTGCTGCGATGGACAATAGCGCTGATGTGACAATGATTGGTACAGCTGCTGACGAATTTGACCGTTCCGTTGCTGGAGCGGGCGATGTAAACGTCGATGGCTACAGTGACGTGATTGTGGGTGCGCATGGGAATGATGCAGGAGGTGCAGATGCAGGGAGAGCATATCTTTATCTCTCTTCCTCTCCCCCAATCATCCCGCGCATCGCTTCAATCAAAGATGTCCCGTTTGATCAGGGAGGTTATGTACGTCTTGCGTGGATCAGGAGTGGCTATGACGCAAGAAACATTGGACGAGTGACGAGCTACAAGATAGAGCGGAGTTATCCTCCGGGAATCGGCGGGTTCCAGTGGGAGCAGATCGCGAATGTCACTGCAGGACAGAATCCTCAATACCTGTACACTGCACCGACGCCATTTGATTCAACCTCGAACAGCAGCGGAACCTTCTTCTTCAGGGTCACCGCGCTCACGTCCAATGTCAACGAGTATTGGCGCTCAAATATCATGAGCGGCCACAGCGTCGATAATCTCTCGCCGATCCCACCGCAAAACGCACAGCTGATTCCACTGGGCGGCAACATCTCGCGCCTGCGCTGGGATCCAAACAACAGCGATCCGGATGTTGGTTATTACAGAGTTTATCGATCGACAACAGATGGCTTTCCTCTTTCCGATTCTACCCTGCTCGCGGTGACAACAGATACCAGCCTTACAGACAGTCCCCCTGTTTCCGGAGTTGTCTATCGTTATCGCATCACCACCGTTGACATACATGGGAACGAAAGCGCGCCATCGCCGCAGCTAACCGCTGCTGTCATGAGCATAGCCAGCATCGCCATGATCGGTGGCTGGAACATGATTTCAGTTCCGCTGACCGTTTCGGACTATGCCAAGACAACCCTTTTCCCCACCGCGGTCTCTGATGCGTTTGCCTATCAGGGGTCGTACGTTGTCCGGCCCGTTCTCATGAATGGTGAAGGCTACTGGCTGCGCTACAATGCCGCCGAGAATGTTTCTATCGCTGGTTTTATTCTTGATCTCGATACAATCACCGTGGCCGTGGGCTGGAACATGATAGGATCGATCGCCGCGCCTGTGGCGGATTCAACCATCATCTCCATCCCGCCGGGGATCATTACATCACAATTCTTCGGATATAACGGGGCGTACTTTTCCGCATCGGTCATCGAGCCCGGAAAGGGATACTGGGTTCGGACGACACAGGCTGGACAATTGGTACTCGCCAATTCACCTTCGCCGGAAGGACGCATCATCATTCAATCCACACAGGAAATGCCTCCATCGCCTCCGGTGCAAACCTCACTTGGTACGGAAAGCGATACGCCAAGGGCGTTCACTTTGTCACAAAACTACCCGAACCCGTTCAACCCAGTTACGCGAATTGAGTACGCATTGCCACACGCAAGCCGCGTGAGACTGACTCTGTATAACGTACTCGGCCAGCTTGTGGCAACGCTTGTCGATGAGGAACGACCTGCCGGGCGTTTTGCAGCCGAGTGGAATGGTAGCATCGTAAGCAGCGGTGTGTACTTCTACAGGCTGGAGGCAAATTCAACGCAGGGTAATGAGACATCCAGCCTCATTAGAAAAATGATATTGATGAAATAGGATGATTCGCCCTGAAGACTTGTTGCTCTTTTGTCTCTCATATTTCCCGTAGGGGATCGCAGTTGGAACTGATCATGTAATGGAGGATAAACGAATGACAACGGCCCGGGCAACGGTCTTGAGTCCGGAATTGGATCGAAAGAAAGAATATATGATACTCTTCCGGCGCCGAAGAAAGCCGCTGCCTCGAAAATGAGACAGGGGATATTCATCACGATCTCATCAGGGGGCGGCTACAGGCACATAACAGCAGCAACAACGACGCTCACTCATTTGATATGGCTATGTTGAAGCTCTGTATAAAATTAGTTGTGCTTCCGCCAAAAAGACGGTCGACGATTCTCTACGAGATCGTAGATCGACTCGTCGAGTGAGCAGGCGTTCCATGCCGCACTCATTTGATAGAGAAGCATGGATCTACGATCCTCTACGATCTACGATCCTCTACGAGGTCGTAGACCCGTAGGGAGTGCGGCACGGTCGACGACTCAACGAGAAAGAACGCATGAACGTTGACTCGTTGAGCGCGTGGCCACTGAACGTTATGCACCACTGGCTCTAAGTTTGGTGCAGCAAATGAAATGGCAAAATCAATACATTGAAAGGAAGTCCGTCTTATGTGCTTCGAAATCACATCCTTTATCATTGTCATATCTTGCTGTGCTATTTCGATCACACCGTTCGTTTTCGGTCAGGTCCAGCTCAGCAACCCTACTGCAAGCGATTGGGGAATAGCCAATGCCGAGTCTGTTGGCTTGTCAGCCAATCGTTTAGCACAAATGGATAGCGCGATTCGAAAGGGAGACTTTAAGAACGTCACCAGCGTTCTTGTTGCACGGCACGGAAAACTCATTCACGAATCCTACTTTGACAACGAGCCGAACGGTCTGCGAAACACTCGCTCACTCACCAAGACCGTAACAGGAATGCTCATAGGCATCGCCATCGACAAGGGACTGCTGTCAGGGGTCGATGCCAATGTTTTCAGATTCTTTCAGGACAAAATGCCCGTCCAAAATCCAGATCCTCGCAAAGAGAAAATCACGGTGGAAGATTTTCTGACTATGAGTTCGTCTCTTGAGTGCGATGACAACAATTCTTTTTCTCGTGGCAATGAGGAGCGAATGTATTTGATCGAGGACTGGATAAAGTTTACGCTCGATCTGCCTGTCAAGGGATTCCCTGCTTGGGTTACTAAGCCAAAAGATTCTCCATACGGACGTAGTTTCAGCTACTGCACTGCTGGGGCAGTGACGCTTGGCGGTGTGTTGGAACGAGCAACAAGGATGAGCGTTCAGACATTTGCTGCCAAAAACTTGTTTGATCCACTCGGCATCAGTAAGGTAGAATGGCAATTCACACCTCTTGATCTTGCGATGACAGGCGGAGGGCTCAGTTTGCGGAGCCGCGACCTTCTTAAACTGGCTCAACTTTACCTCAATGGTGGTGTTTGGAATGGCCGTCAGATCATAACTCAGCAGTGGGTGAAGGTTTCCACCACACCTAAGGCAGAGATTGACGACGATACAGAATACAGTTATTTGTGGTGGCTCAGAAGTTTTAAGTCGGGAACAAAGAAATATCCTACTTATTACATGACTGGTAATGGCGGAAACAAAGCAATGGTTTTCCCCGATCTTGATATGGTTGTCGTCATCACGGCTACGAATTACAATGTTCGTGGCGCACA
>DASWHW010000104.1:0-13077 GCA_036397975.1 Bacteroidota bacterium | reverse complement strand
AAATATAGGTTAATAACCATTTCGGGAGTCATTTCTTCGTCGGCTTTGTTACCAAAGGAAGTCAACCATATGCACCACAATATCATATAAAGAGGCCCACATGCGCATCATGCACACTTTGTTCCTGATTGTTCTTTCGTTCATTTTTATCTCTGGCCAATCATGTTCACAATCAAAAGCACCTGAATTCAACCTTCGGTCAGCTGATAATCAACCAGTCACGATGAGCAAGCTTGCGGGAAAATTGGTTGTCGTTAATTTTTGGGCAACATGGTGCCGGCCATGTGTCGTGGAGATGCCCGGTTTCTCAGAGATCTATGAGAAGTATAAAGGAAAAGGACTGGAAATCGTCGGCGTCTCACTGGACAATGATGGCTGGGGTAAGGTGAGGCCGTTTCTTGCAAAGAACAAAGTAGCATACCCCATCGTCATCGGAGATCAGGATCTCTACCTTGCGTTCGGCGGCAGGAACGCTATTCCCACTACAGTCTTTGTCGACAAGAAGGGGAACATTATAGAAACCGTGGTCGGAATGATGCAGAAAGACGACTTTGAGAAAAAAATAAAGAAGCTTTTGTGATTATTGAAGGGTTCGTGAAATTACTTCTTCTGTTCATTCTCCTTGCCTTTGGAGTTGGTTGTGTCGAACCCCCCGACGCTCCAATCTCAGCGGCGGGAAATCAGAACCCACGGATCATAACGTTGACAGCCTCGCCTGATCGAATGCCCGTCGGACAAAGCTCGAACGTCACTGTCGTGGCTGACGATCCTGATGGTCAACCGCTCACTTATCGATGGGTTGCTTCCACCGGTGACATAATCGGTGAAGGAGAATCCATCCGCTACACCGCTTCCTTTTGTTGTGCCGGACCGAATTTTATCCAGGTTACTGTTGCGGATAATGCCGGAGGTTCAGCGACGAAAACACTCGACATCTTCATCGAGTATCGGTAGTAATGCGAGCGCTTTGGATCTGTCCTCTCGTTGTTTTAACGATCCTGTTGAATTCTCAAGAAGCGAACGCACAAGGTTGCTGTACCGTCGGTGCGTCATCCCTTGGTGGACTCGAAACAAGCGTGCAACCTTTCAAAACGCTCGCCGTCAGTCTGAACTATCAGTTCAATTCAATCACGACCGCTTTTCTGCAAACGACTCGCATTGAAGATCCACTGAAGAGAACGGCGACCGTCGGGTATTTCAATCTTCAAGTGGAGTATGGCTTGCAACCCGATCTCTCTCTCTTCGGTCTGCTCACCTATAGCGATAAGGAGAGAGAAATTACTGTTGTGAGCAATATCGGGGGAACCACACAAAAGGAAACTGCTGTTTTTCGTGGATCCGGTGTCGGCGATTTGATGGTTCTCGGCAAATACCGCGTGGTTGCTGCATCGTTTTCAAATCCGTATGAAATCGCAGTCGGCGGTGGTGCAAGCCTTCCAACAGGTAGTTATACCGAAGAGCATCAGGGCTCTCAGCTTTCGATAGATCTCCAACCGGGAACCGGAGCACCAGCGTTGATTGCCTGGGGTTTTGGGATGTACAACGATCCGGCGTTAGGATTGAATCTGTTGATGTCCGTGCAGTTCCGTTACTCCTCGTCAAACTTCAACGCATACAGAATTGGAAATGAACTTTCAGTACATACGGGGGGAGAATATCGATTGGGTGAAAATTTTTCCGGATCGTTGTTCTTGCGGGGACGATTCTCAAGCGTGGACTATTCCAACGGAAGATTTCTGAATGCTACAGGAGGGACATACTACGATCTGATGCCCGGTGTCGGATATGCCGATGGGCCGTCTCTGTTCAGGATTTTTGGACAGTTTCCTCTGTACCGTAATGTGCGGGGTATTCAACTTACGCTCAGCTCAATGCTTGGTGCAGAGTATCGATACACGTTTGATTTTTCTTCAGGAGGATCATCATAAGAAAGCCCGCCTATGAGGAATAACAGCAAGTTCGAGAACCTCAGCACTTGCTCCAGCCACAGTTATAGCAGACCACACACGCGCTCACATGGTCCACCGTTGACCCGCACTCCGGGCATGTCGCGCGAGTCTGTTGTTTTGAAGAGTTTGTAGAACCGTTTCCGGGAAGAACGAGCTTTTGTGAATCGTCGATTTCCTTGTAATGCCGGAGTTGGTCTCTGTTTTCTATGTACCGTTCCAGCACTTTTCCGATCGCATCGGGTGTAGACAGGATTTGTCCACCAATACCATCCCACACTGGCGTTGGACCTGCGATTCCTTTGAGTTGCTTAATAAT
This sequence comes from Bacteroidota bacterium, assembly GCA_036397975.1. Lineage (GTDB taxonomy): Bacteria > Bacteroidota > Ignavibacteria > UBA10030 > UBA6906 > SZUA-287. The sequence goes on along the minus strand of DASWHW010000104.1, from coordinate 10,812 downwards.
ATCCCGTGGTTCAATGCCTGACCGCAAGGCAAGTGATATGAGGCGGCTGATCGCCTCCGACTGAGCAGGTGCACTTCCTCCTGCTTTGCCGATTGTCGTGAAGACTTCACAGAGACCCCGTTCATCTTCATTAATAGTAACGTAAAGGTTGCCCTCTCCTGTTTTTATCCGCTCCGTTACGCCAAACGTTGTTGAAGGCCTGGTCCTTGGACATTTTCTCCGTTCACCGTTTTTTGCTTGTGTCGCCTCTTGCTTTCGCGCATATTCTTCGGTCTGTAAGATACCCTCTCTGCTTCCCTCCCGATACACAGTGATTCCTTTTAATCCGGACTTGTACGCCGTGAGGTAGATGTCAGCAACGGTGTCAACGCTTACTTCTTCCGCCAGATTCACCGTTGAAGAAATACTACTATCCACATACTTCTGAATAACTCCCTGCATTCGAACCCTGAAATATGGATCGATCTGGTGTGCTGTTATTACGTAGTCGGGGAGGTGCTCGTCATTAGTGAACAGTTTCTGTACAAGGGGGTGATAGACCTTGTACTCTGAAAATGATTCTCCATCATGGTTTTTCACACGCCGGCGGTAGCTGGTGCAAAATATTGGCTCGATGCCCGAGCTTGTCTGTGCGACAATCGATCCGGTGCCGACCGGTGGTACCGTAATGACAGTGCTATTCCTGATGCCATGCGCTTTGATATTGTCCTTGATATCTGATGGGAGACTCTGGACAAACTTACTTTTCGAGTAGCCATCCCAACTGAAGAGCGGAAAAGCGCCTTTCTCTTTGGCAAGTTCCACGGAGGTACGGTATGATTCATCACGAATAACGCTCATTATTTTTTCGGTTTCATCCAACGCTTCCTGCGTGTCGTACTTGATCTTCATCATCAATAAGGCATCGGCCAGCCCGGTGATTCCGAGACCGATACGTCGATCGGAAGCCACTGCACGCTTGATTTTCTCCAGCGCGTGGTTCTCCATGTTGTAATCAATGATATTGTCCATGAATCTTGTCGCAACGCGCGTCACATCCATCAACTCATCGTAGTCGAATACTCCTTGCTCGTTCACGAACTTGCTGAGATTGATATTGCCGAGATTACATGCGGTGTAGGAAGCAAGAGGTTGTTCGCCACAGGGGTTGGTACTCGTCAGGGGATTTGCATATTCAACATTGTGGTACTCCTTCATCGTATCCCAGAAGATGATTCCTGGTTCTGCGGATGCGTGAGCACTTTTGATGATCTTATACCAAAGTTCCTTTGCGTTGACTGTTCTGTACACCTTGGCTCCCCAGCGGAGGTCAAACGGCGCATCATTGATCACCGCTTGCATAAACTCATGGGTCATCAAGACGCTGACATTCGCATGTTGTACTTTCAGACGACGAGGGTCATTCTTAATGGTAATGAACTTCTCAACGTCGGGATGATCAACCCGGATCGTGAGCATGAGCGCTCCACGTCGACCGGCCTGGGATACCGTGTTCGTGCTCTCGCTGAACAGATTCATAAATGCGGTAGAACCAGGAGAATGATCGATTGTCGCGTTAACAGAGGATCCTTCAGGTCGGAGAACCGACAGATCGGTTCCCACGCCTCCACCTGTCCGATAGACCATCGCTGATTCTGTAATGCAGCGATAAATCCCCTCCAAGCTATCATCTTCTATGGGAATCACATAGCAATTTGCAAGAGTGGGTCGTCGTTGGGACTCTTCACGACCCGCGCCATGCATCACCCTTCCGCCTGGGACAAAACGAAAGTCAAACAACAGATCTAGAAACTTATCGTACCAGAATTCCTTTTCTTTCTCAACAGAAGCCAGCGCTCTTGCAACGCGATGCCACATATGCATCGGTCCTTGCTCATTTGGGGCAAGGTATTTCGATCGCAGGACATCGGCCGCCAAATCGTTCTCGCCGTAATAGTCACGACTGTTCAGTGCAAGATCCAGGATGGATTCACTGATTCCTAATTTCTTATTTGTCTGGATTCTTGTTACAGCTGAACGAAGATCGAATGATACCTGGGGAGAATTTCTTTCCATGTGGGAATCCTTTAACGACAGATGGTGCAGATACAAAAATCTTGGCTGGGAGGCAGGTTTTTTTATGGAGGAGAATGCAGTCGGCTTTTCATTTTGAAGCGCAATTACCTTCTAAATAAGATCGGGGTTCATCGGCGTACGATCTGCATGAAGGAAGAGAGCGTTACAGCATCGTCGATTCGGAGAAAAGCATGCTGTAACTTGTTGGGAAAAGATCGTAGCGTGCGGTGAATATACAACGTGTGATTTACGAAGTCAAGGTGTTTCTTGAGTGAAGAAATTTTTTTCTTCACAAAATAAGAAATACAATTCTCGCAGAAAATTTTTTTCAACAGGGAAAATATCTGGCCAAGAATCGCCAATCGTAAACTTGCGAATGTCGGTCTCCTTACGAACAAGTATTTTGTCTGCAATGAATACATGATGAAGCGTAGATGCATCTGCTCTGTGATGACTCAATTACCTCGGACCCGTAACCCTATGTCTCTCCATTGTTACCAGCTCTTGACTCTTGAATGATTTTGAAGTATGTTGACGCACCGGAGCCTTGCTTCCGGATTTCCTGCACCCTAGCCTCACAGTTGCCGTTCATCCTAATATCAGTCTACTAATAGTATCCGGCACAATGCGTCTTTCAAAACTTGCTTATTTCGTAATTCTTTTCGGGTCATTATTGTGGTGTGCAGGGATCTTCGTCGTACCTCTATTGACCTCGGCAGGGGGAATTTCACGCGATTTTGGCACAGCCCTCTTACGATTCTATTCCACGATTTGCCACCAAATCGATAGCAGATCATTCCATCTCCATGGAGAGCCGCTCGCTGTTTGCGCACGCTGTAGCTCTATTTACCTTGGGTTCTTAGCGGGCACAATGTTCTTCCCATTGGTCAGACCGGGCGTTCTAGAAAGGATTTCCCCTCGATGGCTTCTTCTTGTTGCAGTTTTCCCAATGCTCATTGATGTCGGACTGAATCTTCTTGGTCTTCACGGAGCGACCCTTGAAACCCGTTCAATAACAGGAGGTTTCTTCGGGCTTATCGTCCCCTTGCTCATAATACCATCGGCAACGGCGGCGTTGACAGAAATGTTCTCCTCACCATCATCCGTTCACATTCAAAAAGGATAACCCCATGCCTGAGAAACCGAGTAAGCTTCTGCCCGCGATCTACGGCGGGATCATTATCGGAAGTATTTCTGCAATTCCAGTCCTTAATTTCGTCAATTGTCTATGTTGTGCTGGAGTCATGTTCGGCGGATTTATGGCTGTGTTCTTTTACAAGAAAGACCTTCCACCCACTGGACCTGAACTGACCAATAGCGATGCCCTCCAACTCGGGGCGCTTGCAGGTTTATTCGGCGCCGTTGTTGGCACCATGCTGAATATCATCCTGCTGGTTCTTATTGGGAATGTTGCCGGAGAAGCAATGCAAGGGATGCTGCTGAATATCCTGGGGGATAAATTGCCCCCCGAAGCGTTGCAGCAAATGGAGGAAAGTTTTGCACACTCTGCTGAGCTTGGATTGATGAGCACACTCATCTCATTTGGGTCCTCGCTTATCATTGATCCACTGTTTGGACTTCTCGGTGGCTTGATCGGGTTCAATATTTACAAGCCAAAGGCGCCCCAGTCTCCAATCCAACCACCCCCTATGAATCCTCCAACTCCGTCTGGTGGTCAGTAGCATTGTTCCAAACGCCGGGTCAAGATAGGCCCGGCGTTCCTCTTACTTTCGCATATGGCGGAAAACATGAGACGACTTTTTGTTCTTTTTCTTATCAGTTTATTGCATATCGCATCTTCTTTTGCAACGATCACCGCAATCAAGTGCGGCCGCTTGGTCGATGTCCTCTCGGGTAAGGTGCTCAACCGGGCAGTGATTCTGGTTGAAGACAATCGGATCAAGGCTGTAGGAACGGTCGAGATTCCGGTCGATGCTATTGTCATAGACCTCTCCGAGGCAACGGTTCTACCCGGGATGGTGGACATGCATTGTCACTTTCTTGATTGGGAAGGGAGAGGTTCTGCGGCGGATAAGGCCCTTTCAGGTGTACGGAATGCCGAAAAAATTCTTCTTTCGGGCTTTACCACTATTCGCGATCCGGGTGGTGGCGAGCCAAACTATGCCAATGTTTCCGTTCGCGATGCTGTGAACCGCGGCTGGTTTCCAGGTCCCCGGATCAAGGTGGCAGGCCGATTCCTTTCCATTACCGGAGGTCATGGCGATGAGAACGGAGTAGCACCGGAGAATGAGACGCGCGGAGAAAATATTGTCAACGGCGTGGATGAGATGCGGAAAGCTGTTCGACGGGATGTGAAATTCGGTGCGGACTGGATCAAGCTCTATGCAACCGGGGGATTTTTCTCAGCACGAGATGATCCGACCCAGCAGCATTTTTCCGATGAGGAAATGCATGTCGCAGTAGAAGAGGCGACTCGCCTCGGAAAATATGTCTCTGCTCACGCGCATGGCGCCCAAGGAATCAAGGCTGCTGTCAAGGCTGGCGTTCGTACTATCGAGCACGCGACATTCATCGATGATGAAGGCATTGCGATGATGAAAGAGTACGGGACCTTTCTGGTGCCAACTCTGCGCACGATACAAGTTTTGGGTGGCGATCTTCCCGCAGATGCTTCGGAAGGTTATCGAAAGGCAAACGAGCTTGCAAAGAAACATTTTGCGACGATGATGGAGAATATCCGGAAGGCGATGAAGGCCGGAGTGAAAACCTGTCTCGGAAGCGACATGGTCACGATGCCACATGGTCTGGCTGCGCAAGAGTTACAGTTGCACGTGCAGGCCGGCCAATCGCCGATGGATGCGATTCGTTCGGCGACAATCGTGTCTGCCGAAGCCCTTGCCATGGATGCCAATATTGGGTCGCTCTCTCCGGGGAAATTTGCCGACGTCATTGCGGTGCAAGGAAATCCACTTGATGATATAACCCTGCTTGAGCATATTCAATTTGTTATGAAGAACGGCGAGGTGTACAGAAATGACATCCTCCATCACCAGACGGAATAACTTCCTTTCCTAACATGGATTTTTTTATGAAAAGACTTCTCTTGTTTGTCATTGCATGCTCGGCTGCTGTTGGCAGTTCCCAAGCAGGTTATAAACCCGTTGGGTCGTACGAAGCTGCCAATTCAATAACGCCAGATCAATTGAAAGATTATCTCACCTTCATTGCGTCGGATGAATTGGAAGGGCGGGATACACCCTCTCGCGGGCTGAACACCGCCGCACTGTTCATTGCAACGAAGCTCTCGCGATGGGGACTAAAGCCTGCGGGTGGCGATGAATCCTTTTTTCAGGAGATGCTCCTTCGACGTACAAAAATCGATCAGGCGCGAACGAAAATAGCGGTGGGGAATGAGGCCTTTGAGTTCGGAAAAGATTTTCTGGCTCGGCCATTGATCGCAAAAATTTCGGGCCGGGTTGTGTACGTGGGCTTCGGATATGTTCAAAAGGAGAAGAACATCAATTTCTTCAGTGATATAGATGTAAAGGGGAAGATCGTTGTTTACTCGTCGGGATATCCAATTGGTTTGAGCCGTCGAGATATGGTGGGAACGCAAGGAGTGGAGTGGGACAACGCCGCGGGCTATGCGCGACGACATGGTGCCAAAGCTTTGATCATGATACCGGGGTACCGGCAGCTCGTCGCCTGGGATCGCTCCGTTCGATCGAGCACTGAGCGCGGGACGTTAACGGTGGATAAACTCGAAGAGAAAAAGGAGGTGGATGATGACGAGAACACTCCACTTCCAATAATTACTGCGTCCGCGCGGCTGATTTCCGCGTTGTTCAACGATGAGAAGGAAACTGCGGCCGATGTGTTCAGCAGCAGTTTCACCGGAATTGCTCCTCCTTCGTTTATTCTCTCCGATGACAAAGTTGTGACCCTCGAGGTCAGCACAACCGTCGCGCATGAAAAAACTCAGAACGTGGTTGCCATTTTGGAAGGCTCCGACCCCCATCTCAAAAATGAGTACGTCGCGATTGGTGCACACTATGACCACGTAGGGATGGGAGCTCCCATTGCCGGGGACTCAGTGTACAATGGTGCGGATGATGATGGATCTGGGACAGTCGGGATGATTGCCATCGCCGAAGCATTGAGCAAAGGTTCACCGCTTCCCCGTTCAGTGCTTTTCGTCTGGCACGCAGGAGAAGAGAAAGGGCTTCTCGGTTCGAAATACTTTACAGAGTTTCCCACCGTCCCGCTGAAAAGTATCGTTACCCAATTGAATATCGACATGATTGGAAGGAGCAAAGCTCCAGAGGATACAAACCCGGTGAACAAGGACCTATCGAACCCTGATGAGGTCTACATCATCGGCTCCCGGGCGATGAGCACAACGCTCGGGGAATTGAGTGAAGAAGTGAATCGATCCTTCCACCAACTAAAACTCAATTACCGGTACGACGACCCGACAGATCCGAATCGGTTTTTCTTCCGAAGTGATCATTACAATTATGCGCAAAAAGGTGTTCCTATTGCCTTTTTCTTCGACGGAGTCCATCAGGACTACCACAAGGTTTCTGATTCAATTGAGAAAATTGATTTCGAAAAGATGTCGAAGGTCGTGCGGACAATTTGTGCAACGGCAATCGAACTCGCAACGATGCCTCAACGACCCGCTATTGATAAAGCTTTGCCGACAGAATGGAAAAGAAGAAGATAAGAAGAATTACAGATCCAAACGCATGTACAGGTTTGATCGTTCGTAGCGTGAAGGGGGATCGTCCGAGGGTCTTTGTGCGGGCACGAATCCCAGTTTCTCATACAATCGCACGGCTGGCGTCAGTATCTTGTTTGTTTCCAGTATGACCGCGGTTGCCCCCTGTGCCTTCGCTTTGGCGATAACGGCGCGGCCAAGTTTTTCTCCAATGTGTTTGCCCTGGTGACTCTCCTGGACAGCCATTTTCGCGAGTTCGAAGGTAGTCTGGTCTTTACGGACGAGCGCGCAGGTTCCTACAACTTGTTCTCCTTCCAGCGCAAAGTAAATAGATCCTCCCGACTCAATGATATACTTCTCAGGTTTGGAAAGCGCTTCGATGTCCGGTTCTTCGACGCGGAAGTACTTCTCGATCCAGCTGAGATTCAACTCCTTGAATGCCTTCGCAAAAGCAGGGCGATATTCGATAATCTCGATTGGCATAGATTCACCAGTTAATAATATGCTATTTTGATCACCGATGGTATACGGGCTCGTTTGACAATTGTTTGTGAAAGTGATAGTTTTTCCCGCGCGATTCTCGCAACTATCCATAGACGAAGGAGAGGAAAATGAACAGATGGTTCTCGCTTTTGATCACTTTGACAATTCTCGCGGCAACGCAGACACATGCTCAAGTGACTGTCAATATAGGAACCGTAAATCTCCATGCGGGGAAGATCGGCCTCGGCATCGATGGAATTACCGGCTCGACAAATCTTCTCATGAAATACTTTTTTAACAACCAGCTTGCGGGACAGCTCATCGCCGGATTTGAATTGGAAACCGTCGGTGGTTCGGCACCACAGGGTCAAACAAAGCAGACCGGACTTGCATGGCGGGCAGGAGGATCTCTCGTGTTCCATCTTACGCGCGACCAGGTTTCCCCGTATCTCGGTATCGAGGGCATTTTTGAGTCGAGGCAGCAAAAGGGATTCTTTTCAGTTGTCCCCGATCCACAGAACAAAATCAGTGGCGGTATCGTGGCGGGCGCCGAGTATTTTGCCAACGATCAATTCTCCTTTGGGGTGAAGCAATTGCTTGGGCTGGACGTGATGCTTGAGCGACATGCGAACAGCTTGGTGTACCCCCGTGAAGAAGCAACTGTCAAATTCACGACATCGACTCTGGTGACTGCTCGCTACTATTTTAATTAAATGAATGGCAGTTGACGCAAGAGGATTGCCGAAGAATGAATGAAGATCAACTTCGTATTGGGTCCTCAGCACCGACATTTACCGCGTTGCAGGGGGTTGATGACAAGAGCTACTCCCTCGAAGACTTTTCATCAGCCGATATTCTCGTAATCGTTTTTACTTGCAACCACTGTCCGTATGTGCAAGCATATGAAGGTCGGATGATCGACTTTCAAGAGAAGTTTGGACCGAAGGGGCTTCAGTTGATTGCCATTAACTCCAACGATACCAAAAACTATCCCGACGATGATTTTATAGGAATGGTTCGACGAGCAAGGCAAAAGGGGTTCAATTTTCCTTACCTCCGGGATGAAAACCAGGTCGTCGCCGAGGACTACGGTGCTACACATACTCCTGAGTTTTTCGTCTTTGATCGAAACCGCATACTTCGCTATCGGGGAAAAATGGATGACAATTATCAAAACCCCGATGCGGTGTCGCGAAGGTATATAGAGGATGCCGTCGAAGATCTGCTTGCGGGGAAGGAAGTTCGTGAGTCCGAAACTCACTCCATCGGCTGCACAATAAAATGGCGCACGTAAAGACACGTACCATCAATATTGAAAGGATCAGACGTGCATAGAGAAATCCACGCCTGGCACAGCCCAAATCTGAACAAGCAAATGGAAATTGCCGTCTATGGGCATTACGGTTTTGCGCTGTTGATGTTCCCAACTGCGGCGGCAGACTATCTTGAGTATGAACGATTCCAACTCATCGACTCTATTCGTTCGTTTATTGATGACGGCAAAGTGAAAGCATTTTCGATCAACAGCATAAATAGTGAAAGTTGGCTGAACGCTCATGTCCCTCCACCATACAGGGCCCTCCGTCATCAACAATACAATCAGTATATCGTGGATGAGGTTGTGCCGTTTATCTCGAACCATTGCAGCCGGGAGACCATGATCATCACGACAGGGGCAAGTCTTGGTGCGCTGCATGCCGCAAACACGTTGTTCCGTCGGCCCGACATCTTTGCCGGAACGATTGCCATGAGCGGGTCCTACGATATCAAGGCATATTCTGATGGCTACTATGACGACAATTGTTACTTCAACAGCCCGGTCGACTATCTGTCGAATCTGAACGACGAGGGTACTCTCTCCGCCCTTCGCGGGAAGCAACACATTTATATTCTCTCCGGCCAGGGTTCCTACGAGGCACCGGAGCGCTCGCAACAGCTGGCGCAGATCCTTGGTTCCAAAGGGATTCCACACCAGGTGGATTTGTGGGGACATGATATCGGCCATGACTGGCCGACCTGGCGGATGATGCTGCCTCACGTGTTAGGAACCAAATTCTGATTTGTTTCGTGACAAACACTCCAAGAAGTTCACTGCACATTCTCCGGGAAGAGATCGTTGACTGCCGACGTTGTCCCCGTCTCGTTCGTTGGCGGGAAAAAGTTGGGAGGGAGAAGGTAAAACGATTTGAGGACGAGGAGTACTGGGCGAGGCCTGTCCCCGGTTTTGGAGATCCTCAGGCGCGCTTGTTGCTCGTTGGTCTGGCTCCTGCAGCTCATGGAGCGAATCGAACCGGGCGAATGTTCACCGGCGATGAAAGCGGGCGGTGGCTCTATCGAGCTTTGCACAAGGCAGGGTTCGCTAACCGACAGGAATCTATCAACCGCGACGACGGCCTGACGCTCACCGATTGTTATATCACTGCTTCGCTGCGATGTGCACCACCGTTGAACAAGCCGACGTCGAAGGAACTCGATACCTGTCGTCCATTCTTGAGGGATGAGCTGCGCCTTCTGAAGGCTGTTCGGGTGATTATTGGGTTAGGGAAGATCGGATTCGAAACAGCACTTCGCGCTTACAGGGATGCCTCACTCATTTCTTTCAAAAAGAAACCGGCCTTCGCGCACGCAGTTGTGCATCACCTCGACCCGTTCGTGTTCATAGCGTCGTATCACCCGAGCCAGCAGAATACCTTTACGGGAAAACTAACCAAGTCGATGTTTGATAGGATCTTTCGGTTAGCGAAAAAGGAACTTTGAAAACCCAACAAAACAGACCTCACTTTACTATCTACAATTAGTGGTTGTTTTGAATCTATCACCAAAGACCTTTATATTAACAGACAAATTGTCTCCTTGATACCTCGTTTTCCTATAAACAACTCCAACGAAAGAAGCTTGTGAGTAAATTAGCGTTGGTTCTTTCTGGCGGCGGTGCACGTGGTGCGTTTCAGGCCGGCGCCTTGATGGAACTTCTGGAATATTTCGAGCGGCACAACAAACGGATCAACATCCTTTCAGGAACATCGGTCGGTGCGCTGAATGGGATGTGCATTTCTCAATCCGATTCCCTTGCTGCAGCCCGCGAAGAGATTGAGCGTCAATGGAGCCAACTTACCAACGAGGATGTGTACCGCATTCGAGGCTGGGGCCTATTCAGGTTATTCGTCAAGTTCGCGACCAACAGGATGGATCTTTGGCCCATGCTTCCCGGCGTCGATTCCCTCTTCGATACCACTCCTCTCTATAATCGATTTGTGGATGGATACCTGGAATTGGAGAAGATCCGTGCCCGCAAGGTAGTAGATAATTTTTTTGTTTCCGTCAGTTCACTCAACACCGGGGCTTCTTATCTTCAATCCATTACCAATGAACGATCGGAACAAAAAGCAAAAGAATATATCATGGCGTCCACCATTACGACGGTCGCGTACCCGCCAGTACGCACGATTGTGGATGATCCGGAGATTCCCGGCCATCTTGCGATGATTCCACAACTCTATGCCGATGGGGGAATCTCCAACAAGACCCCTCTTAAGACGATTCTCCGGGCGGGTGATATCGGTGAGCTATTCGTCGTGAACACGTATCCCTCG
>DASWHW010000103.1:0-37132 GCA_036397975.1 Bacteroidota bacterium | reverse complement strand
GTTCAACAGAAACCTGGACAATCGCGTTGCCACAACCAACCACACCTTCCAGGAGAGTTGTTGCCTTCTGTGCCAGATACGACTCGACATTCGCCTGCAATTCATATTGGGAAGACTTTAAACGGAAAAGAGATTCACTGGTATGGTTGTCTGAAAGGCGTACGCCGCGCGAATCAAGAACCTTCACATTTGCGGTTTCCAATCCCTCCACGCTGCTAGCAATTAGATGCTCGATCCCGCGGATTACATCTCTTTTCGGTACAATATTCTCCTTCAGTTTCAGCAACACTGACGCAGTTACTTCTTTTTGATCTTCCTTGGAGTGCTGTTTGTCCGGGATAACAATATTAACTCGCACGCCGTCGACTTCGTTGAATTGCGCTATCGTTCTTGCCAGCTCCCCTTCAAGCACACGCCGATGGTTAAGTTCCTCCCTAGAATTGGAAACATCAAGGCTTGCTGGTTCAAACAACTCATACCCAACGATGCTCGACCGCGGCATTCTATCTACCACAAGGGACAATCGTAGTGCGTATATTTTGCTCTGTGGAGCGAGAATCGTTAATCCTGTATCTTCAAGCTGGTATTGAATATTATTTTCCCGGAGCTTCTCAGTAATCTCCGAAGCGTCCCGGGGACTCAAGTTGGTGAAAAGAATCCCCATCTTGGGCCCGTTGACCAGAGATATCACAATGAAGAAAAGGACGACCAGTGCAACCATCACGCTAACCATGGCAATTTTCTGGACTGTGGATAAGCGCAAGTACAGGGCTTTGATCTGCGGTGAAAAAACTTTTTGAAATTCAGCCATTTGATCTTATCTGCATCCTCGTCAATTTATAGACATGTCTCGATTACTTTGATAGGCAAGTCCATCAGATCATCAAAAACTATTAAGAGCCTTTTCGACCTCAATCTTGAGCTCACGCACTCCGCCGCCTCGTTGCTCAGTAGACGTGAAACCTCTGTTCCTACGCCTGCTCTGTGTTTTTACATCACACGTGTTTTTTCAATATTTTTCTAGAATAATAGTTTGTTTAGTTCGGTGTTTTTTGACCATCGTCTAATGTCCACCGAGATCCGTTGTATATCTCTGGAAAAAGTTCATTCTGACCCTTATCTGCCAACGATCGGACCGATTGCTCAGAACTGAATCGATCGAAACACTGGCATATTCGTACAGAGAAGCTTCAAGGAAAATGCCAAACTTGTTGATTCTTCAAAGGGGAATAAAGGGAGGATTCTTCAGCGGCATCTTACCAGACGGCTCATTGGTGGCTATAGGAAGCCAAGAGTTGATTATTCTTCTTCGGATGTCAGTTGAGGTTTGTTCACTGCCACACTTATAGCTTTCAATGCGTTTACGACTGCAAGATAGCAGAAATGGCAAGGAAAAACGTTTTTACGAAACCATAGATTGCGACGTAATCTCAATTGTGCGACGTTTCAGGCCAACAGAATTCGAGATCGTTTGTCAAAATCACTTCAATCATCATCGGTACTGATATTTCTATTGATCCTTTGCCCCCGCATTTTTTCTAAGCAGTCGGGACAGACGCCATGGGTAAACTCTGCATCTGAACGGTTGACAATATAATGCTCCATCTGGTGCCAATTATTATTTTCATCGCGGATGTTCTTACAATAAGCACAAATTGGAAGGAGCCCTTCCAGTCGGCTGACTTTGTGTTCAAGGCTCAGGATGCGTTCTCCAACACGAAGTCGGGCAGCCAGCTCATCCAAGTCAAACGGCTTTGTAACCAAGTCATCTGCACCTGCGGACATACCTTGCAAGTAGTTGCCTTTGCCAGCCAGTGCAGTCAGGAGAATCACATAGACATAATGTTTAGAATGCTGTGCCCGGATCATCTTGCAAAGTTCGACACCATCGATATAGGGCATCATCCAGTCGCTGATGACCATGCGAATATCCAGTTCACCAATTGTACGCCAGGCATCCCGGCCATTTTCGGTAGCAACAACCTCATGACCGAGTTTCTTGAGTGCGGTCGTAAGGACCAGGCGCGATGCGGGATCGTCTTCCGCGACAAGGATCTTCATACTAATTCCAAAATGTCAATTACCCCAAGTAAATTTTCGAGTAAGCAGCAACCTTGTTTTTGCAGCCCACTGGCACACCATTGGTATTTCAGATTCCATGCCACGGAAAGTCTCTATTTTGGCTAAAGAAGGCCACAGTCTGAGCAACATTGCTGCCGGTGCGCCATGGGGCGTACCCATGACCGACTGTGGTCGACTGCAACACCTCATGTTATGGGAAGCCTATCCAGCCAGTAACTCAGCTTTTTCTTGAGCTCTTCAGTTTTCACGGGTTTTGCGAGATAGTCGTCCATTCCGGCGGTCAAACACTTTTCCCGATCACCCTCAAGTGCGTTGGCAGTCATTGCAATAATAATAACGTTATGTTCATGAGTAAGTTTTCGAATTTCAGCTGTTGCGGCATACCCATCCATCTCAGGCATTTGGCAATCCATCAGAATAATATCAAATAGTTCACGTTGGAACAGTGCAACAGCTTCTTTCCCATTGGAGGTCAATACTGGTTCAATTCCGAGCCTGTGCAGCATTTTTACAGCCACCTTTTGATTCACCGGGTTATCCTCGACAACCATGATTCGAGGCGATGTTTGTCCCTTCATGAACGACGATGATTGTTCCCGACCATTTTCTTCCATATTGGCAACAGGGCTTCGAAGTGGATTGTTGAGACCAGAATCCTCTTCCAACACATCCAGATTCTTTTGGAGGGGGATAACAAACCAGAAGGTGCTTCCAACGCCAAAGTCGCTTTGGAAACCAATGTTTCCCCCCAGGAGATTGACCAGCGTTTGTGATATTGACAATCCGAGCCCCGTGCCGCCGTAGTTGCGCGTGGTTGAGCCATCAGCTTGTGTGAAGGGTTGAAAGAGTCTTCCCTGTACTTCTGTTGGTATTCCAATACCTGTATCAGAAATACGGAACTCCAGTGTCACGTCCTTCCCTGCTTCCATCAGGACACTCACTGAAACCGTCACATTCCCTTTGTGTGTAAACTTCACCGCATTGCTCAACAGGTTGGTTAGAATCTGTTTGATCCTTAGCGCATCACCTAAGACCAGAGTCGGAACTCGACGATCCACTGCAATCGAAATATCGATCTTTCTTACGCGGGAGGCCTGAAGGAATATCGCCGCTGTTTCTTCTAAGCATGCTATCAAATTGAAGGGCGCGCACTCTATCACGAGTTTCCCCGCTTCAATCTTCGAGAAGTCCAAAACATCATTAATAATCTTGAGAAGACTGTCACCGCTCGATTTGATGATGGTGGCAAATTCTCTCTGTTCCTCTGACAGGTTTGTGTCAATAAGGAGATTTGTCATCCCGATGATCCCGTTCATCGGCGTCCTGATTTCATGACTCATGTTGGCAACAAATTCAGATTTGAGACGAGATGCTTCCAATGCTCTTTCTCGAGCCTCAATAAGGTCTTCTTGCGATGCCTTCCTCTCCGTGATATCTGTGACTGCCCCAAACGTGCCGATAATCTCGTTCTCGGCGTTCACGAAGGGAGCCGCGTTCACGAGAACCCAAATTAATGTTCCATCCTTTCGGCGGAGCCTCATCTCGTAAGAGCCCCCGATTCCTTGTGCCCTCTCCCCATTACGTCGTTCTGCAGCGGGCCATTCGCTTTCATCAGTGAAGAGCTTATGGGTTTGCTTGCCGATCATTTCTTCTACTTCATAACCTGTAATAAGCGCAAGCCGTGGATTCGCATACAGAATGCTGTCGTCGAATTCAGTTATCAATAGGCCTTCTGCCAGGTTTTCCACCACCGTCCGGAACAGATGCTCGCTTTGATGCAGTGCATCCTCGATTTCCTTTCGGTCTGAAATATCTCGGTAGATTCCATAGACAGATGCTGTTTTATCGAGTCCTTGATTAATTGGAGTTCCAAGAATTGACACATCGAATCGCGTTCCATCTTTTCGACATCGAACTGTCTCAAAACTCACTTGTAAACCTTGGCTAACTTGCTGAGTGACTCGAAGCGCCTCACCGCGCAACTCCAGAGGGGAAATCAACTCGTTGATTGCTTTTCCCTCAGCCTCATTCATTGAATATCCAAACATACGTGTGAACTCTTTATTCACTCGAACCACCCGGTCCTCATTGTCGAGCAAGACTATTCCTTCCGGGGAATTCTCAAAAAGAAGATCCAATCGCTGATTCTGTAGCTTGATATCATCTACCTCTCTCTGCAAATTCTTCACCCACAGCATAAAGATGACAGTGACCAGTGCGAGGGAAAGGACATTAACCAAAAGGAAGATGTTTGCTTCGCCTTTGAGGACATTCTTGGGGACAAACGCAAAAATGGCAAGAGCGCCAGCGATGCAGCAGCAAGAAATTCCGAACGACCTTATAGACAACTTCCCCTCCGAGGAACGTCAATTGTGAAACAGTATCTAATCGTGGTACTCCTTTCCGTCACCATTAATGCACATTAATGCAAAAGTGGTACCAAGGAGAGTACCGATTTCATCGGTTCGTAAGCTTTCAAAAGAAGAAAATCGTAGTGTTTTGGGGCCATTATTCGGAAAGGGAGGGTTTTTGCGGAAATAATCGGTCTTCGATTTCCTGCTTTCTACAAATGGTGAGAGAACGCTTAGGCTCTTCTTGGAGGTTGGGAGGAGGCCGCAATTGATTGACCAAAGGTAAGGGGTTTTATTCTTGTAAAATCGTTGGTGTTATCTTAACCCTCAAGAGTATTTGTCTATTTGGATTCTAACAAATTTTCCTCTTATCGTTCGCGGATTGAGAAGTCCCGTCTTACCAAAAACTTTTCCACCTGCCGCAGCGCACCGACGAAGGAGTCCATTGAAGTTCGTTCTGTTCTAATAAAGTTTTCCTGGTCATTCCAGGTTTCGTTATTGACCGTTTTCTGATTCTGTGAAGAGAAGAATACAACCGGCACTTTGCGCAAATCCGGATCAGCTTTTATTTCGTCGAGTATGCTCCCGCCGTCGATGCGCGGAAGATTAAGATCCAGGAAAATGACGTCCGGCAGAGGAGCTGCTCCAAACCTGCAAAGGGTCTGCAGGTGCATGAGGGCTTCTTCTCCGTTTTCCTTCACTCTGGAATTATATTGAATATGAAGTGATCGCAGTGCGTCACAAACTGAACGGACGTTCCCCTTATTCTCATCGATGATGAGAATTTCGAGTGGTCGTTTCAGTTCGTCAAGGCGCATCAATACTCCGATTCCTCTTATTCATACACTTCTTTGGACAATAGATATGCCACAAGAATACAGGTTCGCACATGTATCTCCAGACGAGGATAGGTTGGGAGAGAGGAGTTGGGTGGCCAACTGGCCAATATCAACCAAAGAAGAAGGCGTTAATCCTCGTCAAGGACTTCACGGACAGTGCGAACAAAATCATCAATCTCGAAGGGCTTTGATAGCGCGCGTAGGTTTTCTTCGGCAAGCAGCGGTCCTATCACTTCACTGGAAGCGTGACCTGAACAAAAGAATGCTTTGACATCAGGGTTAATTTTCTTCAACTCGATGAACGTTTGTCCTCCGTCAAGCTTTGGCATCATAAGATCGAGAATGACAAGAGCAATATCGCTTTTGTATTGCTTGTACAGCTCCAGGCCTAATTCACCATCGCCGGCAATCAGCACCCGGTACCCGTTCTCTTGGAGGATTTCCCTTCCCAGCTCTTGTGCACTTTCCTCGTCATCGACAAGGAGAACCAGCTCGTTCTTCCCTTGTTGTCGCGTTTCCGGAGAATTATCTTCTTCTCCATTTGTCCCCTGTTGAATCGCCGGCAAATAAATTGAGAATGTTGTCCCTTTGCCAACATCACTTGAGGCAAAGATCGATCCCTTATGGTTCCTGACTATGCCGAAGACGATGGAGAGACCCAGACCTGTCCCCTTTCCTTTTTCTTTTGTTGTGAAGAATGGATCGAAAATTTTGTCACGGACATGTTCGGGAATTCCCATGCCGGTGTCATGAACGGTGACTTCAATGCATTTCTTCGCCGAACCGGAGATCAGTTTTGTTGAGACGTCTTTCCCCACGACCCGATTTTCCGCTTGTATCGAGAGCACTCCACCATCCGGCATTGCATCACGAGCGTTCATGCACAAATTCAGGAGCACTTGGTATAGCTCTCCCTTGTCTCCCATCAGGGGAAGGAGTGACGCATTCACAGACTTTTCAATAGAAATGTTTTTGGGGAAGGTCTGGCTGCACAGGGTCTGGACTTCATCCACGATCTCTCCCAGGAGGGTCGGGACATTCTCTCGCTTTTTGTGCCGAACGAATGAAAGAAGTTGGTTTGCAAGTTCCGCGCCTCTCGTCGCAGATCGCTCGATGGTATCGCCGTACTTGATAACTTTCGCCTGGTCCCCCGTATGCTTTTTCAACTGAGTGGTAAATCCGAGAATATTATTCATAATATTGTTGAAATCATGGGCAATCCCGCTTGCGAGCTTGCCAATGCTATCCATCTTTTCGGCCTGGTAAAGCTGATCTTGAAGCAGCATGCGTTCCGTGTTGTCGAACAGATACCCTTTGATCTCCGTGAGATTTCCCTTGTCGTCGAATTGCCCGATGGCATTTTGCACAACGTAGACTGATTTGCCATCCTTCCTTCGCAGCTCATGTTCGTAATATTCAAGCTTCTTGTCACGCGTGAGAAGAGCGATCACCTCGTTTCGTGATTCCGGCGTAGGATAAAGCTGGTCAGCGTTGGTAGAAAGGGCCTCTTCCACCGAAGAGAATCCGAAAATGCGCGCGAACGCAGGATTACAGGCCACGATGGTCCCATCCATTTTTGTGATGTAGTCGCCCGTCAGATCATCTTCAAAAAAGTCTCGGTAGCGTTCTTCACTGATGCGGAGAGCTTCTTGCGACTTCATTCGTTCCGTCACGTCACGAACAATAGCAGTAACGAATTGTTCCCCGTTCTTGGTGAATGTCGAAAAAGAAAACTCCAGCGGAATTTCGTTTCCGTCACTGTGCATGCCGCTCAGCTCGATCGGTTCTCCTTTTCGCATACGACCAGTCTTCTTCCTGTCACCTGCATTCTCAACATAAGCGAGGAAGGTGGGCATCAGGGTATCAACTGACTGTCCCAAGAGCGTTGCAACAGCCCGACCGAAGATTTTTTCGGTCGCGGTATTGGCGAACAAAATCGTCCCACGGCTATTCACCGTGACAAATCCATCGGAAGCTGTTTCTGCAACCACGCGGTAGCGCTCTTCGCTTTCGCGCAATGCCTCTTCCGAGCGCTTTCGTTCGGTGATGTCCCGGGCAATACCCTCAACCGCGATAGTGTTGCCGGCTCCATCGTAGATCGGGACACTGCGCTGTTCCACCCAAATCACGGTGCCATCCTTCCGAATCCACCGGAGGATCGCCGGACCTGTGAACCCGGCAGAATGGCTGGCATCGTCAATCTTAGACAGGTCATCCGGGTAGACGATCTTCTGGCCGAGATTTGGATCGTTGTAAAATTCCTCGGGAGTGTACCCTGTTATGGCGGTGACAACGGGGCTCATGTACTCATGTGCAGGCGAGGGAAACAAGCGATAGCGGAAAATGATGTCTTGCGCGTTCTCCGCAAGGCGACGGAATCGCTCTTCACTTTGTCGCAGCGCCTCCTGCGCTTTTTTCCGTTCAGTAATGTCCTTCATCGTTCCGAGCATGCGCACGGACTGACCAAGTTCATTGCGAACAAAGATTCCATTGTCCTCAACGTACACATATGAATCATTTTCTCGCCTCAGGCGGTATTCAACGTTATACTGGTCACCCGATTGCATGGCTTCTTCGAGAAGAAGAGCCGCGAGCTTTTGATCGTCCGGATGAATATGGTCTTCCCAATCCGAGATCATAAAACCATAAAATTCCTCAGGATCATACCCGGTAATTTCCTTGATCGCGCCTGACCACAATATTCTGCCGGACTCTACATCATAATCGTATACCAATTGCCCTGTCTGCTCGGTCATAATGCGGTACCGTTCTTCGCTATCCCGCAACGCCTTCCCCGCACGAATACGGGCGAGAGCGCCGCCGCAATGGTCGGCAAGCGATTGAAGTACGGAGAGGTCTTCCTCACTATAGGCGTTCGGTGAATAGCTTCGGATCGAGATGACGCCGATTGGTTGATCACCGTGGCGAATGGGCACAAACATCAATGATTCGGAGACTCTGGACCGATCGCCGAAGTTTTCTACGGCAACATCCGGTTCGGTCGACCCCTGAAGAACAAGCTGTGCCCCCTGTTTCAATGTGCGCCGTGCTAAGGGGTTTGGTGTTCGGGTGCGATACACGGCCGGAACATCCACCCTCTTTCCATTCATTACATCCATGGTAAGGACCGGTGCAACCGTTTCCTGGTCCTGGAAATACAAATCGAGAGAACACGAGTCCCAGCCGAAAAGTTGATCGGCAATTTCAACAATCATGCGCGCAGATTCTTCGGCAGTGCGGGCGCCGCTAAGGCGTTGGCCCAGTTGCGAAAAGGCTGATTTCTGGTTCTCAACTTTTTTTCGAGGAGTGATGTCGCGAGAATTAATAACGACACCGCTTACGGATGGGTGATTTTGCAGGAGACTTGCTATGGATTCCAGCGTCCGCCATGAGCCGTCCTTGTGCCGGAATCGAAACTCAATGGCCTGGTGCGAGCCGGGATGATTCAACACGTGGGCAAAGGATATGCGGAAATTTTCAAGGTCATCCGGGTGAACGAGATTGAACGCACTCGTGTTCAGAAGATCCGCCGGGTCATATCCGAGAACGCGCTTCATGGACGGACTTGCAAATCGGAATAATCCCTCCTCAGAAAAAAACGTGATGATATCCAGTGCGTTCTCAATAAGGGCGCGAAACATCTGTTCGCTTTCGATGAGAGCGGTTTCTGCTTTTGCGCGATCGCGTTCTGCCTCTTTTTTCTTAATCGCGTTGAGGATGACGTTGGGCAGTCGCGTCAGGCTCGTCTTCAGAATATAGTCGTCGGCTCCCTCTTTCATGCACTCGACGGCGACTTCTTCCGATTGGGCACCGGTCACCAGAATGAACGGGATGTCGAGTTGTTCTTTCTTCAGCATGCGCAGCGCGTCAAGCGCTGTCAATTGAGGAAGGGAATAGTCAGCCAGGATAATATCCGGAGCAAACTCATGGAGTTGGTGGAGGAAGTCGTTCCGTGTATCAACGCGCAAAGGTAAAAAAAGAATACCGGCTTTTCGAATCTCTCGTTGCACCAGTTCCGCGTCCATCACGACGTCTTCCACCAATAAAATCCGGATACTATGTTCCATGGTTTTCATCAGAACGGAAACATTCTGCTAACGTGTTATGCAGCATTATAACGGCGGTTGATTGAGGGAGGTCCAGTAGATTCCCAGCGAAGAGACCGTGTCAATAAATTTCTCGAATTCAACCGGTTTGACGACATAACTGCTTGCGCCGTATTGATAACTTTGCAGGACATCCTTCTCTTCACGTGAGGATGTCAAGACGACCACCGGGATAAGGTGTGTCAGCTCGTTCGATTTAATTTTCTTCAGCAGTTCGATTCCGTCGACCTTGGGCAGCTTCAAGTCAAGGATAATAAGTTTGAGAGTCGACTTCCCTGTTCGCTTGATCCCCCTACCGGCAGGATAGAGGTGCTCCATGGCCTCTGCACCATCACGCACCACCCGTACCGATACTGCAACTTTGGACTGGCGCAAAGCCCGAAGGGTCAACTCAAGATCGTTTGGATTGTCCTCCACCAGAAGCACCTCTGCTGCCTCCGGTGGATGAACTGAGGACGTGGACATGGTTCCCTCCGATGATATCTTGCCAGGGCTCCTCTCGTCGACAAACGGTCCGACAAGCACATCCTCTGAATTCCCATGCCCTTACACTGGCGAAGCTGTTCCTATGCTGTTATTCTGTAGTTCCGTTGTTCGGGCTGAATTCCAAGTTGTTCCATCCGATAGCGGAGCTTGGAACGCGTGACGCCCAGAATCTTGGCCGCCTGAACCTGGTTGCCTCCCGTAATGCTCAGTGTTTGCAAGATAAGATCTTTCAGGACTTCTTTCATTTCGATACCACGCGTCGGAATACGAAGGACAAACTGTCTTCCGGTCGTGAGGATTTCAATCGTTGCGCTGTCGGAGCGAGAGTCCAGAAACGAGAAGTGCTCCGTCGTAAGGGTGGGCGTGGTGTTAAGGAGCAGAACGCGTTCAATCGCGTTCCGCAGCTCGCGGACATTGCCCTTCCAGTGAAGCTTTTCGAGGAACGTGAGTGCTTCAGGCGACAGCTTCGGTGCGGGCTTGCTGAACTTCCTCGCAAACTCCTGGAGGAATGCAAATGTTAACGCAGGAATATCCTCACGTCGTTGTCGCAATGGTGGAATCTTGATCGAGGCCACGTTCAATCGATAAAACAGGTCTTCGCGGAATCGACCGGCCTCAACTTCTTTCGTAAGGTCTTTGTTTGTTGCCGCAATAATACGGACATCGACCTCGATTTCACGTGTTCCACCGAGCCGGTAGAAGCGGCGGTCTTCCAACACCCGCAGCAGTTTCACCTGCATGTCCTGGGAAAGCTCACCAATTTCGTCAAGGAGAATCGTTCCTGAATTTGCCAGTTCGAACTTTCCCTGTTTCATCTTCTCGGTCGCACCCGTAAAGGCTCCTTTTTCATAGCCGAAGAATTCACTTTCTGCAAGATCCTTGGGTATCGCTCCGCAATTCACTGTAACGAATTCTCTCTGTGAACGCGAACTCTTTTGGTGGAGGAATCGGGCGATGAGTTCCTTGCCTGTTCCACTTTCTCCTTCCAACAACACTGTGGTGTTTTCACCTTTTGCCAGTTTCTCCGCGGTTTCCAGAATACGGCGGATCACCATACTCCCGCCAATAATTCCACTGCGTGAGCGTTGCTCTTCCAGTTCCTCTTGCAGAAGCTTCACACGTGTTTCCAACCGCGCATGATCGAGGTCTCTGTCAAGAAGCACGAGAAGGTGATTGAGATCGAATGGCTTCACCACGAAATCGGATGCACCCTCCTTCATGGCCTGGACAGCAAGGGACACATCGGCGTTCCCCGTCATCATGATAACGGGTATGTCCCATCCATCATGTTTCATGTTCTTTAGTAAATCGACACCATTCACGTCGCCCAGGAAAATATCTAACAGCACCATGTCCGGGTTTACCATGCTCAGGGTCGACTTGAAATCCTCTCCCCGCGTGCAGATGAACACCTGGTAACCTGCATTCATCAGGATTCTCTGAAGGGAGGAAGCCAGTGAGACTTCATCATCAGCTATTAAGACTCTACCCTTGGACATATGATGGTACCTCCTTGTGTGTGTTTATATTGGAAATAATAAGCTAATCTTTGTTCCTTCTCCGACACTGGAATCGACCAGGATCTCTCCACCATGGCGTTCGATGATGTGGTGGGAGAGTGCAAGACCTAAACCAGTGCCCCCGCCCTTCGTTGTCCTGAAGGGTTTGAATAAATTATCAAGTTGTTCCGCGGGGATTCCCACTCCACAATCCTCGACTCGAACGATGACCCGGCGGCGTTCCGGTGCTCCGTTATTCATTTCCGATTGAGCCTCTGTCCGGACATTGATTTCTCCGTCTTGAGGAGATGCTTCGATCGCATTTTGCAAGAGGTTCATTAACACTTGCTGGATCTGGTTTCCATCAACCATCACTGAAGGGAGTGAATCCGCGAGTTGGAGCCGAGTACGAACGTTCTTCTGTTGAGCCGGGATTTTTGTGAACCAGAGTGCCCGATCGACAAGCGCATTCACATCTTCCGGGGCCAATGCAGGGGGAGTGAGTCGTGCGAAGCTGAGCGTATTCTCGATGATCTGTTCGATGCGTTTCGTTCCCTCAAGGCCGCTCTCGATGGCCTCAGCCTCCGGAGTCGATGGGCCATTTTTTTGCTTCAGGTATTGCAGGTTGATGGACACCGCGGCAAGAGGATTACGGATATCATGCGCAATCCCAGCGGCCAGACAGCCCATCAGCATCATTTTCTCCGCCTGTAACAGCTGCTGACGCATCTGCTTTTCTTCACTAATATCGCGAACAAAAAGCATGACCCGATTGTCCTGCGAAGTGAACTTTACCGAACTGATATCCACCTCGAGAACTTCCCCGCGCCGGGTTTTGATGCCTGTTTCCTCTGACGCAGTTCTTCCTGGCTCTAGAAGGTGGCTTCGAAGGACGTCACCGGCAACAAGGGGAAATGCTGGAAGGGACAGAAGTTCATCGCGCGAAAAACCCAACAGAGCCTGCGCCTGTCGGTTTGCATCAAGGACTCGGCCACTATTCCTATCTAGGATAAAGATCGGGATGCTCGCCTGCTCAAACAGACTTCGGTATCGGTTCTCGGAGGCTTGTAATTCCCGGTTCTTTCGTGACAGAGTTTCCGCATACATTTCCAACTCTGTCATCTTCTCTTCGAGTTTGCGCACGAGGATCGCGTGATGCCTCTCGAGAAACGCAACATCGTCAATCGGGTTTTGCTGCGTCCCGATCCCTTCACTCCGAATTCCGTAGCGGACCCTGCAGAGATCGTTTACTGCCTCTACCAATGAATTCAGGCCGGCATACTTTACGACATATTGATCGACACCGATACTCCGAGCCAGTTCCTCTTCTTCGCGGTCGACATAGTTTGCCGTATAGATAACGAACGGAATTTTCACATAGGCGGGATTACTCTTGACTTCTTTGCACAACTGAAGACCGTCCATTTTTGGCATCATTGCATCGGCAATGATGAGATGAACCGGATCCGATTTGAGCCTTTCTAGAGCTTCCATCCCGTTGTGAACCATGAGGCAACAATATCCGTATTCACCAAGGACATCCTCCAGAAGATCCAAGTTCTCTTGAATGTCGTCAACGATGAGGATGGTGAGCTCGCTGGACTTGAACTGTCCATGTCTCAGTTCTGGAAGGGGGATTTTCGATTTGTCCATTATGACCAATTACGGAGCAAAAACAGTCAATAAATCTGCATGTGAGGAAATCTCTGCAGCCAATGTATCAGTATTAGCCACGGCGGGGAATACGCTGAATCATTCATTTTTACTCACATGGTACACACCTTGGGCTAATGCTCATACATACGTATACGTCGTACCGTGTAAAGGGTGATTGCCCTCGGGGGTCTATCGATTGAGGATAACAATCCCGTTTTTGATCGCGTAGGTGACCAAGCCTGCCGCGTCATGGATATCGAGCTTCTGGATGATATTATTGCGGTGGGTATCCACGGTGCGGATGCTGATGTGAAGTTGATCGGAGATCTGTTGATGGGAGAGTCCTTCCGCAATAAGCTGCAGTATTTCCCTTTCCCGATCCGTCAAACGCGGACCGTTGGGCGGCGGGATCGCTTCAGTATTGGAGGGGTCAGTCACCCGCCGTACGTAATCTTCCGCAAGGATTTTTGAAATCCCCGGACTGAAGTATGCCTGACCCGAGTTGACGACTCTGATCGCCGCATGCAGATCATCCGCAGAAGTATTCTTGAGAATATATCCGTTCGCCCCACTTCTGAGGCTTTCGAGAACATATGCTTCGTTATCATGTGCGGAAAGGACCAACACACGTATCTCGGGCATGCGGTTCTTGATTCGACGGGTTGCCTCCATGCCGTTGAGGTTCGGCATACTGACATCCATCAGGACAAGATCGGGGACGATCTTCAACACCTGTTCCACTGCCGTCCTCCCATCCTCTGCTTCGCCAACTACTTCCACATCTTCCAATAGCGAAAGAAGGGAAATCAGGCCTCTTCGAACAATGTTGTGGTCGTCGGCCACGAAAACTCGTATTTTCGCCATAGGTTATACCGGGATCTCGATGTGAATGTGTGTACCCTTCCCCACGGTAGAGCGGATATCAATGGTACCATGCAGCGATTCAACTCTTTCGCGCATGTTAAACAGGCCGATTCTCGGCCTTCCTTCTGTTCGGGAAATAGTCTTCTCTACATCGAAACCAATCCCATCATCGATAACATCGAAAAGAAGAATCGCATCTCTTCGTCCAAGACGAAGAGATGCACGCTGTGATCCGGAGTGAATCCCGATGTTGGACATTGCCTCCTGCAGAATTCGGTAAAGAGTCGCTTCTACTGCAGGTTCAAAACGGCTAAGATTATCTTCAAACTGGCAGTGGAACTCTATTCGCGTCCTCTCAGAAAATCTTTTTGAATATAATTTGACCGCCTCGACCAACCCAAAATCGTCCAAGACACTGGGGCGGAGGTCGAAAGCAAGCTGCTTGATCTCCGCCGACGTTTCATCGATAAGGGCCGTTAGCCGATCTATCGTTCCTTGCCCGGTGTTTGATGTCTCTTTCTTGAGCGACTCGAGCTGAAGCCTCATGCCGGAAAGAACCTGTCCGATACCTTCATGCAATTCTCGTGAAAGCCGAGAACGCTCCTCTTCCTGAATCTTCTCGAGACGCGTTGAGAGGGCTTTCAGGTTCTTTGAATGGTCGACCGTCGATTGATATAAACGAGCATTCTCCAACGCAAGAGCAGTTTGAGCGGCAAGATTCGAAATGAGCCGAATATCATTTTCGGTGATCACGTGATGTTCGCGGTAACCGCCCACCAAAATTCCAAGAAGGTTTTTTCGGTCCAACAACGGAACCCCGATGACGGAAGAAATCCCTTCCGCCCGAAGCATTCGATAGTCATCATCACCCTGCACCGTATCATCGGCAAGTCCATGCACCACGAGTGGATCCCCGGACTGCGCAATGGTCCCTGCAAAACCTTTCCCTCGGTCAAGCACGGTAGTGGCATGTGAATTTGTTCGTTTCCCAAGGACATGCTTCCAATGGAGCGATGACCCTCCAGACCCAACGACGGCAACAGCCGCGAATTGGCATTCGAGGACCCAGAAAGTGTTTGAGACGATGGTGTGGAGGACATGATCAATATCAAAGCTCGATGTGATCGCTCTCCCGATCTCATGCAGTGCCACTGCCTCGCGGTGATGACGATGAAGATCCCGTTCCCTCTTGAGTTTTCCCGTTACGTCACGCAGGAGAAGCTGATGGCTGTCCGTTCCGGTGCTCAGTCCGAAACAGATCACCTCCGAATTTTCACCCGTCTCCCGAACAAGACGAAACGAACCACGCACATTTGATCCACGTGCGAGCAGCTTGGGATATTCCTCCACCTTGGGACGATCATCATGGAAGACCCAGTCTAACAGGCATCGTCCGATGAGGTCAGCACTCCCGACACCAACTAATTCACCAAACGAGGTGCTACTTTCCTGAATGATCAAAGAATCGCTCACCAGGAGAATCGAGTCGCCTGCAAGTTCTATCAAGGAAACATATGGGGTTTCGGAAATTCCGATCTTTGGCATATCACTAGTCGTTGAATTGACTAATAATACCCTTTCTCGGTCGAATCTTCAACCCAAAAAGATATCAGAGGGATCTTGTGTGAATGCTAAGGAGTTGTTTTTCGACAGTAATATGAGCGAAGAGGAGGTGAATCAGGCGATGGTAACCGAATTCTGCGGGGCAAAGAAGTCGACGATCACAAGAAGCTTTTGTGCCCCGGTATCGAAGATGAGTTGGTCATATTCGATCAGTTGATCCACCGAGAGCTTTTCGGTAACATCAAATTTTCCGAGGAGAACGGAGTATTCCAGCAAAACACAATACAAATCGAATGAGAGGACCAAATTATCCTGCCGGTTCACCACGGAATCCATGAATGTGCTGAGAGCGCAGATGCGTTCATGGAGCTGACTCCCTTTAAGGATGACTGCTTCTGAGTCGGACAAATTCATCGTTCTCGTATCCTTTATAACTTTGTGAGGTCTTTTAATAGCAACTCCACTACCCTCTCAGTCCCTTCCTGTTGGAAATTAAAACCGTTCCGGACCTCCTCATGAATTTGTTCAATCTTTTTGGCCTGTGCCTCATAGAGTGCACGTGCCTCATCAGACAACTGCACCTTATTTTGGGACACTTCTCGCGTGTCGCATTTGTCTGAAGATCGACCTTTGAATTGATCGACGGGAAGTGGCTTCCCGTCTATCTCAAGAATCCCCATCATTTCCTCTCATCCCTTATAGTGTGCAACCAATCGGTGCTTCAATGCTTCTCTCGATTTTTCGACAATGAAGTCCTTTTTCAAACGAAGGATCTTCAGAAGAACATCATCACCAGTCTCCACTGCCTTCATGACGGGCGCGAACAAACCGTTGACCTGATCACTGCACCCCGCTTCCTGGATCCGTGGTTTAAGCTGCGACTGTTGGTGTGCGATCGAATCCATGATCGACTGGCGTTCTGCAAAAAGGTCGGAGAGATTATCGAACTCCCCGTCCTCAGCACATTCGCACATCATCCGAATAACTCCGCACATTAACTGAAGGCGCATATGCTGCTCGACAAGCGACTTGATTGTCGTTTCGTCAAGACCGGTTTTTGTCAGCTGCGATGCCAATGGCAACTCAGTCTCAGGCTGTTTCATCCGTCAGCACCCCCCCAAGTTCAGAACCGATGCACCCAACATATATCGCCTCGCTCGCGGGAAATCTTCCGGTTGACTTGTTTTTTATCATCCTTCTGTTCTCCGTAATCAAACAATTCCAAATATCGCTGACAGCCCAACAGAGACGTGTCTGATTTCCCTGCTAATAGTGTGCCGTTTATTTGAACGCATACAAGAACTCGCCTTCAACCGCCGAGTTTGCCTATCCCTCTTTTCATTACTGGGCTGTGCAATACTTGAGTTCTCCTGCATTTCAATCTGTTCCATCACATGTTGGCGTCCAATATTCTACTTTTGGCTGCTTGTGTGTTCGCCATCGCCGTACTAGGTTTCGCCTTCTTGATGACCAGAAATTTGTCGTTGGTGCTGGTGCAACCGATGTCGATTCCTATGAGCCGAAATGCCCCTGCCCAGTCGAGGGACCGATATCCGTCGAGGTAGCAGCCCGCTGTATGAAAAGTGGAGATGAAAAACGCGGTATGAGAAATCGGAAGATCGTGGTTTCCATTTCACTGTTCATATCATAATCAAGTCGTTTCGTCTCCACAGTTCTCCGCAAGGTGTTTCTGTTTTATTCCATCGAACTCTCAGCTCGCCTGTGACAGTCCGAGAGCCTTTCGTTTGCTTCCTTCCATTCTGGGTTGAGACTCACAGCAAACTCATACATTACTATCGCTCCATCCATCTGACCGCCAAGTTCGAGACAGAGCCCCAGGTTGAAGCATGCCTCCGCAGATTCGGGACGAATCTTCAGAGCTTGTTCATATTCTTCCTTTGCTTCCTGCAATACCCCCATTTTCAGCATGCAATCACCCTTCCGCATCGCAACATCGAACGCAGTAATCGAGTCGTGCGAGAGGCCCTGTTCATGCAGGAGAGTAGACGCAACTTCAAGATAATTGAGAGACTCTTGATAGTGTTCATTCTGATAGTTTGCAATTGCGAGGAGATATGCATCCTCCACAGGATTTTGCTCCCCTGACGCAAACTGGTCACGAAGAGGTGTGCCTGCCCGCAATCTCTCAACTCGTTCCCGGATCTTCACCACAGCTGCATCCCAGGTAAACCGAAGAGCATCATGCGCCGCTTGGGTTCCTAAGACACGGACCGCCTGGCGGTTGCGAACGGCAAACTTCATCGCTTTCGCAAGATCACTTGGCTCTACTTCATACAACCAGGGGGTGTTAACGGTGTCGAAATGGTCGACTTTGTTTTCAGGGTAGTTCATGCGTCGCGCTTTGACAAGAATACTGTTTTCCTTGCTGCAGAAATCAAGCGCAGCGCCACCGTTCGTGACAATTGGAGGAGTACCACATGCCATCGCTTCAAGGATGGGCATGCCAAATCCCTCTCCTCGATACGGGTGAACAAGGACGTCGCACGTGACATACAATCCAGCAAGCTGCTCGGTGGTAAGAGTCTTGTCAATATATTCGATCTCTGGCGAAAAGGGACCCTCTTGAATTGCTGCAATCTGCTCCTTCATCGTCTGTCCCTTGTAGAAGGATTTCCCCCCAATATCTTTGATCACCAGACAGACATCGTCTTTCCGGGAGTAAGCGTGAATGTACGTGTCGATGAGAATGTCGATGCCTTTACGGAAAATCGTTCCACCAACAAAAAGGAACTTGAATTTCTTTGTTGTCTTCAGTTGATATGGTTCAGCACCTGGATGGAAGGAGGTCGGATCGAAACCATTAGGAATGACCACAACTCGTTCCGCGGGGACACCGCTGTCCACGTAGACCTGCTTTACGTAGGTGCTGGGAACCCACATTTCGTCGACCTGAGCAGCAAACACTTCCACCCATGATTGCGGAAGGCTGCCGAACTCCCACGGTTGAATCACCACCCATCTTCCCTGATCCGGTGGCGAGAGATTGGGGGGCCATTGATGTCGCACATGGACATCCACGTGATCCAGAGGCGCCTGCACCCGTGCAGCAATAGCCGCAAATGCATCTCCCTCCGGCTTGAATTCATCAGGCTCGTACGGAATAATCGAAACCGGATATCCCGAAGAAATCAAACGAGAGCAGACGTTCCGATTAATGACCGCAAGGGAGTGATGAACAAACTGCGAACCTTCCCAGCGAATACTCGGCGGCCCTGTTGTTACGGCGACTCGTTGATCTTGAGACGCGCCTCCCTGGATTTCCCGCAACCGCTGCCGGACTTTCCTCGTGACATCCTCCCAACGCCAGTGTGCCTCCATGTCCTGGCGCGCTCGTACACCTAGCTTTTCCATCTCCTCGGGAGCTTGAACCACCTGTTGGAGCAGATGAACCAGGTGTTTGACTGACGGCTCCGCCCAGCGTTGACCACGATAGAATGGGATCTCGCATTTGTCATCGATCGTCACAAGACCTTGCGCATCCAGGAGAAGACTGTTATCGTCGTTCATGAACTCGAGGTTCCCGCTCCACCGGGTTGCGATCACAGGAAGTCCACATGCCATTGCTTCCATCTGTGGACGTCCCCACCCTTCTCCGCGGGAAGGAGCAACATAGGCAGACGCTGCGGCATAGAGTCGCGGCATATCATTTTCCGCAATCTGATCGCCTATGACGACGATTGGCGCGAGGGCATTTCTCCGCAGTCCCTGACCGCGGATGAATTTTTTGATTCTGCTCTCAATCTCGTTCGCGCTGCTTGCATGATCGGCGCTATTCATCGGATACGCTCGAAGAACGAGACAGACATCATCCTTTGCAGTAAAGGCACGCGCCCATGCCTTCAGCAAAACGTCCCACCCTTTGCGATAGATCCATTCGAATATGGAAAGAAACACCGTCCCTCGAACACCGGGAATCTCCAACGGGAGGAGCCCGTCCCGGAAATGCCATGTATCAACACCCCCCGGGATCTTGACAAGCTTGCTGCGAACGCCGGCGTTACGAAACGTTTCCATGTTGAAATCGGATGGAACCCAAATCTCGTCCATTGCATTGCAGCCCCGAACCCACTCCTCCGGGAGAGAATCCGTTTCGAACATCGTCCTTCCGATGTTATACGCTGCCGAAGGCAACTTTTCAAAAGCATATGCAGGAAAATGGATGATGTTGATATGATTGCTCCCAATCATTCGACTCAGGGAGCCATCAAGGATGTTCCGTGCCTGCTCGTCGTACCCATCATAAAAGGATTGAGAATGAGCGCTGATGGAACGAAGGGCCACCGGATTGCCTGAAGCTTCAAGCTGAAGAACAAAATTGCGGGCTTCTTCTGCGTAACCACTGGGATTGAACACCGGTGCGTGCCAGAGAAGAGGAACGCCAGTTGGTTTCGGTTCGTGTGTATCTACCGACAGAACCACTTTTTCCTGGACATGCGTTGAGGTATGATCGACTCCCATTCGATCTTTCAACCAGGCGACCGTTCGATCCATCGACCAGTTTGCAATAATATCACTTCTCGCCTTCAAACCCTTCGCAGCACCATCTTCACGATCATCAAACACATGTCGCATTAGGTCAGCAGTATGTTCGATAGATGGCTCCACCCAGCAATGATCCTGTCCATAAAACGGATTTTCCTGAGTCTGACGCGCGCTCACGCTTGCAAGACCATCGATATCGATGAGAAAACTGTTATCATCATTCATGAAATCCAGATGCCCGCCCCATTTTGTTCCGATCGCTGGCAGCCCCATCGCCATCGCCTCCATAAACGGGATTCCCCATCCTTCACCCCGTGTCGGCATGACGTACGCATCTGCGGCACGATATAACGAAGGCATGTCCGCTTCATCAATGAATTCATCGAGAACGATAATTGATGGGATACATTGCGGATCATATCCGGCTGCAAGCACGAATCGGTGCACCTCATCCTTGACTGATGTGTTGGAACCGTGGGACCGATACGTGCGAAGTACAAGAGAAACATCATCCTTCTGATTGAATGCGGATAAATATGCGCTGAGGAGGACATCCCATCCTTTTCGATCACTCCATTGGAACACGGAAAGGAAGGTAAACCCTTTCTTTCTTTTGATCTTCATCGCTGTTACTTCTTCCGGATTATACTTGTGTACATCGAGCCCGAGGGGAAGCACTTTGACGCGATTTTTCTCCACGCCTCCCAGAACAAATGTTTGCTGGTTGAACGTTGACGGCACCCAGATCTCATCCATTTCGTTGCAGGAGTCTGCCCAACCCTGTGGCAGACGGTCTGTTTCAAACATGGTAAGACCGATATATTTCTTGAACCCTGGAGCCTTCCGGCGAAACTCCGCATAGAAGTCCGTCCCGTTCCATAAGGTTGGTGGATGAACACAGACCTTCAGACCAGCCCCGGGGCCACATTCGGTCAAAGATTTCCACATGGCTGAAGCATCAGGATCGCGGACAAGAGATTTTTCAAAATCCTCACTCTCTGCTAGTACCTCGAAGGAGACCTCAACACCGTCACGCATCAATACTTCGGCACATGACCTGGCAAGAAACGAATACCCGCTGTAGTCCAGGGCGGCCGAGAAGCAAATCTCTGCCAAATCCCCGGCGACCTTCGGTTGTTTCCTTTTTGTCTTCGTAGGACCGAGGAGTTCGTTCCAGACAGCGATTGTTTTCTGCGCTGTGTGCTTCCAGGTGAATTTGGCGGACTGTTCTCGTCCCTTTGTCTTCATCTCATCGCGTCGCTGCGGATTCTGGAGGAGTTCGTTCATCGCTTTGGAAATATTGCGAACGTCCTTGGGATCGAACAGGATGGCCGCATCACCGGCAACCTCCGGTATCGAGCTCGCATTCGACGAAATGACCGGACACCCATTTGCCATCGCTTCAAGAACAGGGAAACCAAATCCCTCATGTAATGAGGCGAACACGAGCGCTACCGCTTTACTGTAAAGAACCTCGAGATCCTCCCCTGAAATAAAGTCAGTGAAAAAAACATTCTTGATCTTCTGGGTTTTGACATAATCCGCATAGACTTTTACAAAGTTCTGGAGCCGCCCTGCAACAACGAGTTGTACCTCATTCTGCTTGGAGCATTCAAGAAAAGCCCGCAGAACAGAATCAAAGTTCTTGTGAAGATCGAGTGCGCCGACATGCAGGAAGAAGGGCTTTGTAATACCATAACGGCTGAGCACAGTCTGCACTTTTGATTTCGAGGTTCGGCCCCGGCCTGGTGACGAATTGATGCCTGCCATAATCGTTTCGATACGTGCGGGATCAATCTGTGTCTGAGCTATTAGATCTTTCTTCGTAAAGTCCGATATGGCGAGTAGCCGCGTGTCATTCTCCGCAAGCTCCTTGAGTCGTGCAAGGTATGCCTTTCTCACCTGCTCGCTCCAATGAGAAATATACATCTTGAGGGGTATAAGATCATAAAACGTCACCGTCGTGCGGACGTTCTGAAATACCTTAAACGGAGAGCATCCGGTCACGTCCATCGGATCGCAAAGGTGGACGAGGTCGACTTCCTCAGACTTGAATGTTGTTACAGGGCGAAGAGTGACATTCGGACGGCTGCAAAGTTTCTCCAGAACCTCAGGAACTTCCTCCGACACGCTATACAGTATGAATTGCCAATCCGGTTTTTCTTCCGCAAGAGCGGTGAGATGATACAGCGAGTAATGACCGATTCCCCTCGTAATCGAGTCAATGTTGGAAAACGTGCGAGCATCAACCCCGATCACGCGCGTTGTTCTTTCACTTGGTTGAACACGGCTATGATCGATCCGACCCCGACCATCTACCATCCCCATTGTCCGCCATTTGCGCGTGAGGTACCGCTGATTCTTTAGCGATCCACCTTCTGCAATCCCCGATTTGTGGCCATGATGGAAAATCGGGGCTGAAGGAAGAGTGTACACCTCGAATCCCTTTTCGATGGCCCGAACGCTGTAATCATCATCCTCGTGCCAGAACAACCCGAGTTGGGTGTCGAAATCCCCCACGGCTTTGACAACGGCGGCTCTCATGCAGCAGCCATATCCACCACAAGCAACATCCACGGTATCAGCACGCAGAGGTTTTGGCAGAAGTTCGCGCTTATCCCTCTTGACAATGAATCGATGCCCGACAGCACTGACGATTCCTGCTTCCGGATGACGATCGAAAAAATCGAGATAGTGTCCTGCCCACCCGGGAAAAAACTCCATGTCGTTGTCGACGAAAATGATGAACCCATCGCCCGGCAGATCGCGAAGAGCAATCTCCAGCAAGCGGTTTCTCCCGCCGGGCACGCCAAGATTCGTGTCACTGAGTTCATAATACAGATGAGGATTGTCTTGCTGGCTCAACCAGGTGGGGGTCTCATCCGTTGACGCATTATCAACAACAATTACTTTGTACGGCACATCGGTGGTGCGTTCGATGCTCTCAAGAGATTTTTTGGTATATGTGAAAGCATTGTGCGTAAGCATCGCCAGGTAAAGCTTGGCTTCATGGTGTGCAACATTTGATGTCTTCGACTTCTTGACTCGTGGTTTTTCTTTGATGGAACCAAGTGCGTCGCGGGCACCCGCATGGCCGGGAGCAATCTTCAGTACCGTTTCATAGAGCGATCGAGCCGACGCTGTATCGCCCAGTTCCTGATATGCTCTGGCCAGGCCAAGCATTGTTCCTGTATCACTCTCCGCATGACGAAGATACGAGAAAAGTGCCGGGATGCTCTCGGCGTGTTTTTTCTCCCCCATGAGTGCTTCGACAAGAACTTTGGAAGCTCCTACGTGCGTTGAATCTATGTCCAGAACACGACGGGCACTCGATACAGCCTGTGCAGGCGAACCTTCCCGCAACAAGAGCGCTAGACTATAGTGGGCAGGGGCAAAAAATGGATCCACTTGCGCCGCGCGTGCATAAATGCCGGCAGCCTGTTGTAATTCACCCAGCTTCAAATGAACATTACCTGAAATTGTCAGAAGCTCCGCATCGTACGGCGCAAGATTGATGGCAGCAACCAACTCGTCGCGAGCACCGACAAAATCTCCCGCATCAAACTTTTGTTCAGCCCGACGCATAAGTGCCTGTACCTCCGGATCGCGCTGAATGGAAGGTTCGGCTTGTTCTGGCAAGGCGAGCTCGGGTACATGCAGATATGTTTGTGCTTCCGCGTTCTCAGGATCGAGAGCGAGAACTCTTTCGTAGAATACACTTGCGTCGTTTCCTCTTCCTGCCTGATCATATAACTGGGCTAACGAGAGAACTGTCTCGACATCCTCGGGAGCATAACGAAGGATACTGGTGAGCAACCGAATTCCTTCCTCGTACATTTCTTCCTCAACCAGCAGGTGTGCAAGTGTTTTGGCCGTTGTCGGGTTTTTTGGATCGAGTTCGACTGCTTTCACAAGTGCGTCAATGGCTTGAGACCGCTGCTGGAGTTTGCAGTAACACAGACCAAGATTATAGTGGGCATCGGAGGATTGCGGCTCTTGTTCAGTGATCTGTCTGAAAACCTCAATGGCTTCTTCGATCTTGTTCTCCGCGGCAAGGGATTTTGCTCTTTCTTCCAGTAATGTGATATCCACAACCGGATCGGCCCGGATCGCTTCCAATCCTTTGAGGGCTTCGATATTCTCCGGATCGACCTCCAGCGCCCGGGTGAAGAACACCGCTGCATTGTCATACCGTTTAATTGCAAGAGCAATCATCCCCACGGCAACAAGCGCTTCAAGATCTTGGGGATCGACATCGAGAATTTCCTGGTAACAGGCAGCCGCTTCGTCAAGACGATCTTCGTGTGTCGCAAGCTCTGCAAGATTCTTCAACGTGACGACATTCGATGAATCGATATCACGCGCATTGTCAAGATACTCTCTTGCCTCCTGGAGATTTCCCTGCGCGAAGAAAAGCGCGCCGAGATCGTTCATCGCTTGTGCATGACCCGGGATTATTTTCAACAACGCCTGGAGGGCGCCTATGGCTTCGTCAAATTTTCCAGCTTCTATCAGACGCTGTGCACGTGCATACGCTTGTTTTGCTTTCGGCTTGAGGGTCTCTTCTGTTTTTGGCGTGTCTTCTTCCTTTGGCGGCGAGCCGTGTTCCTGCAATGACGCAAGGTATCGGAGACTGTCTGTTGCGGACTTATTCTCCGGATCGGCCTGAAGCACTTTTTCCAACAGTCCTTTTGCCATGCTCATCTCGCCGTCCATGATCTCGATGACGGCAAGATTGTTCATGCCGTCCAGCGAGTTGGGATGATGCTCGAGTAATTGCAGCAGGGTGTTCTTTGCTTTCTCTCGCGCTCCTGATTCAAGCAACAGTTCTGCATAGGCGACGAGTAGTTTTTCGTCGTGAGGATCATGCCGGAGAGCATCCTCCAGCATGCGAAGGCCCCGCCCGTGTTCATCCTGTTCACGCAATTCCTGGACCTGGGCGAGAATTTGATCAACTTCGGGTTGAGGATGCTTTTTGAGTTCCTTGAACATGGTCTCATACTTGGTTACCTGCTGCACCCATGTCCAACCATTTTCAATGGACGTGCGGGCATTTTTCCCCATTGTATGGAAATCCGACTTCCGCAATTTTTGCAGTGCAGCGGCGATCGCCTCGGGAGAACGTTCAACCAAAAACCCGTTATATCCATCTTTGATCAACTCCACCATATTGCCAACCCGGGTCGAAATCACCGGCAACCCGCAGGCCATCGCCTCGAGGGCCGGGTTCGGGGCACCTTCGAATTCAGAGGCACAAACGTAAACAGAGGATTTATGATAGAGCTGATCGCGAACCCATTCCTGGGGATTTGCCTCGACTCCCTGCTCCTTGTCTGCGGCATCGACGATGCGTAACCGCACGCCGGACTGTTGACATGCCTGCTCGATGAGTTCAAGCCCTTTGTTTCCCATCGACTTAGAATTGCCGACCCAGCAGGCAATCAGTTCTTTTACCTTCTTTTCTGCGGGGTAGAAAAGCCTTTCATCGACACCGTTCTGACAGCAAAAATATTTGTCCGTATACTCAAGGGCCCTCTGATAGCCGACAAGATTATTGACGACTCCTCCGGCACACTTGCCCTCCATAACCACCTTGATCGACTCCGCAAGGATCCGGGGGCAGCTGTTCCCGATAATAATTTTCTCGGACGGTACTTTCCCAATATGAGGAAGAAGGTAGTGATCGAAGAGGAGGAGAAAATCGTGTTGATGGTGATCGAATTGCGTCCCGATCTTCACAGTGTCGATCTGAATATCCTTACTGATGTTGTTCTTGATATGATGCGCCCGGTGCCACCATGCCCACCCTTTTTCATCATAAAAAATCAGCACACGGATCGGCATATCGATTGTTTCCGTTGAGTTGTCGCGAGGCTGCACGTGGGGGGTCTTCGTATTTATCTTTTCCAGGGTTTCCAACGCCGCGGTGTTGTCGGGTTGATATCGCAGCACTTCCTTCAGCATTTGTCTCGCTGCTTCAATTCTTCCCGCCTCGAAATGCACCGCCGCTACTGAAAAGCGTGCATCGATGTCATCGGGTCGCAATGCGAGGAATTTGTCAAAGATCGTCAGTGACCGCTCATACTGTCGATCATCCAGATACAACCGGGCGAGGCAATGCAGAGCATTAGCGTCGTCCGGTTGAAGCTCTAACGCTTTTCGGAGTGACTGCTCTGCCCGTGAAGTTTCGCCCTCCTGCACATATACCGCCGCAAGATTACTATGCCCGGACGAATTGTCCGGAAACAGATACGTCACTTTTTGAAATTCCTTCCTCGCAGAAGCCATTTCACCCATTTGAAAATAGAGGTTCCCGAGTGAGAGGATCAACGCAGCATCATCGGGCTGGATGGTGAGAGCTTCCAACAGCTTATCCCGGGCTTCCTCAAACCTCCCCGCCGAAAAAAGACCATCAGCAGTCGCCGTCACGTCCTCGGCTCTTTCCGTCTGAGAGATCGAGGTATCCCCAGGTGATAGCGACTTCTCAAAAATCTGCCACAACTTTGCCGCAACGAGGGATGCTTCTTCCTTGAACAAATCCTCACGACGAACAATAAGGTGCTTTCCTGATGTCTGGACCCGTTCATCCACTACCAATGAACGATCAAGAGACACGACAAGATCATACTCTGACTCAAAGTACAGCTGTGTCTTGTACGCAATCGAGCATTCGAAGCGTTCTTGTAAGTGTTGTATCACCTGTGCACACCCCTTTGTCACAGTGCTCCCAGGGTAGTCTGTGATAAACATGACGCGGGGACGCTGCGGCAATGCAATCGTCTCTTCCCTCATCGAAGTTTGGATTTCCGGTATGTTCCTTTTTTGAGGAATAAATCCCTTGTTCGCACGGAGCCATTCTTCCAGAAACAACAATACCCAGGCAGGACCGTGTGCATTCTGAGAAAGGAGTGACGACATCGGCTTCGCATTGAAGAATTCACTCAGCGAGGAATTCTTCCCCAGCAAGCGCTCGCGCACTTCGGCATGCAGATGCCCGGTAGAGTGAAACCACTTTGCCAGCGGCATCGCAAAACCCATTTTCGGCCGGTGAAGAAACGCCTTCGGGTAATATTTTTCAGCAACTTTTTTGAGGAGAAGTTTCCTGTTCCATTCCTTTCCGTCTGGGCTCCCGATGTTTAACACCTCAGGAATCCGGGCAGCACATTCTGCAACGCGGACGTCCACAAATGGTGTCCGCACCTCCAACCCATGCATCATGCTTGCGATATCAACCTTCGTAAGAATATCGTAGGGCAGGTACGATTTCATGTCCATGTACTGCGCCTTGTTGCACGCGGACAATTCGCGCGTCCGACCAAACTCCCATTTCATTCGTTCGA
This sequence comes from Bacteroidota bacterium, assembly GCA_036397975.1. Taxonomy (GTDB): domain Bacteria; phylum Bacteroidota; class Ignavibacteria; order UBA10030; family UBA6906; genus SZUA-287. The sequence continues at coordinate 9,843 of DASWHW010000103.1, read as the reverse complement.
GAGGAGAAGGACAGACCGATGCAAGGTCTGGCTTCCACAAAGAACTTCTCTGTGCAGGATTGATGTAGTTGACATGGACGAGCCAGTCACTCAGGGTCGCACCTCGATGGGCGCCATCCGGGGTGCTCGCGCTCTGCCAGAGGGAACTCAGCCAGTGGCCGTATGACCAGTAACCTGCAAAAAGTTCATCAGCTCCATCACCCGAGAGCACCATGGGAACATGTTTACGAGCCACCTGGCTCACATAGAACGTTGGAATCGCAGAACTATCACCGAATGGTTCGCCGTAGTGCCTTACGAGTTCCGGGAGAATGGCAAGTGCATCCGGCTGTACTATTTCCATGTGGTGGTTTGTCCCCCACCGAGCAGACGCCTGCCGGGCAAACCGATCTTCATTAAGTTCTCCTTCCTCAAATCCGATACTGAACGTACTCACAGGGCGACCGAGGGCCTGAGTCATATGAGCAACGACCAAACTTGAATCAACGCCACCCGACAGGAACGCTCCAAACGGTACATCGGAGACGAGGTGGGCCTTCACCGAATCCGCTATCACCTCGTCGAGCCGCTCAATCCATTCTCCCTCAGTCAATGTATGATCAGGATTGAATTCGATTCGCCAGTACTCAACCGGACCCTGGGTCTTTCCGTCCAGCCTGATAGACAACGAGTGAGCAGGCAGGAGCTTATAGATCTTATCAAACACGGTATGTGGCGCAGGAATGTATTGGAGCCACAAGTATTCGTCAATCGCAGTCAGGTCAAGAGAAACATTCAAGTCGGGAACATAGCGGAGGGCGTGCATCTCAGAAGCAAATGCGAAATGGTCGCCGGTTTGGACATAGTACAATGGCTTGATTCCAAAATGATCCCGCGCGAGGAACACCTTCCGTTCGCGCCAGTCCATCACGGCAAAAGCGAACATCCCGCGAAAATGTTCAACGCAACGTTCGCCCCATTGTTCATACCCATGAACAATAACTTCCGAATCTACATTGGTCTTGAATCGATGTCCATTTGATTCAAGTTCTCGTCGTAACTCTTTGAAATTGTAAATCTCGCCGTTGAACGTCACCCAAACTTGGCCGTCCTCGTTGAAGAGAGGCTGACGTCCCCCTTCCGGATCAATGATCGCGAGGCGGCGGTGACCGAAACCAACTTGCTTTCGCATTTCGATCCCGGTCCCGTCCGGACCACGGTGCGACAGAGAAGACGTCATTGTCTCCAGAACGTTGCCGTCGATCGCACCTTGGTTTATGTTAACAAGTCCAACAATACCGCACATGCACCAGACTCGCGCTCGTGAAAGGGCAGAATGAACAAACTACAATGTTCAACATCAGTGCCACGGCGTATTGGTTAATTCTGGATGAAAACTGCAAAAATCGAAGGGTCTAAAAGGATAATATTGACCAAGAGGTCCAATTTGCACCCACTTTCGCACACGCAAAAACCGTTGTGAATCTGATGGACCCGGAAGGAAGTTTGCTAGTGCCGCTTCGACTCCAAAACCCCCACGAGTTGCCCTGCCCGTGGCTGGTATGTATGTCGTTCCAGAACATATTCGTCGTGGGGATTGAGGGCAACAATAACTTCATTACCTGTCGCGCGGATGGCCTGCAGGTGTCGGGATGCGACATAGCCAGCAACATCTGCAAATGCAAAATTTCCCATGCCCCTCTTCCTTCTCTTCCTTTTGCAATTCCTAAAAGTTTTGTGCAAACCCCGTGCTTGGGAAATGTAGACTTTTAGTGTATTCGTTTGACGAAAATACAGGGATTGTGGGTTAATATTCGCCATGTGAGTGGAATGATATCCGCTCACGGGCCGCCACATGAACGGATATCAAAAGATCACCGCGTTTCCAATCACAGCAGCGGCACGTTTCTTGAGTTTTCTGAGGAATGAAATTTGGCCTCCTAAGAAAGAGTGGCGATGGCCGCTAAGCGCATTGCTGTCACTGGCGGCGCGGGGTTTATCGGTTCTCACGTGGTGGAGCGTCTGCTTCAGCTCGGCTGCTGGGTTACGCTTATCGACAACTTCAACGACTCGTATGATCCACAACTGAAGTGGCGGAATATCGAATCCGCGGGCAATGAAATCGCCCTCTCTATAGTGGAGGGGGATATCCTGGATGAGTCTCTTTTGGCCGAGTGCTTCCTGCGTGATCGAATTGATCTGGTGGTTCACCTCGCGGGTCGGACAGATTCCCTGGCTTCGTTTGAAGAGCCCAGGTTGTTCATGGAGACAAATGTCCAGGGAACCCTGAGCGTTTTGGAGGCGATGCGGTTGGTGGGGCCGAGAAAAATCGTTCTCGCCTCTTCGTGTGCGGTGTACGGAAATCTCACGAAACCAGCGGCAGAAGAATCAGACGCATTGCACCAGCCTCTTTCACCCTACGCCGTTTCGAAAGTCGCTGCCGAGAATCTTTGTCACGCGTACAACGCAACACATGGAATCGATGCATACTGCCTCCGTCTTTTCAATGTGTACGGACCGAGGCAGCGCCCTGATGCCGCCATTGCTCTGATGATCGATGCAATCATGAACAACCGGCCTATTCAGTTTTTTGGGAATGGCGCTTCAAAAAGGGACTACGTCTACATCGACGACGTGGTAGAGGGGATAGTAAGCGCCATCGAACGCGTCAAAGGATACGAGGTGATAAATATCGGGGAGGGGCGCTCGATGTCTTTGGAAAAACTCGTGCAGCAACTGGAAATTCGCTCTGGAAGAAAAGCTATTAGAGTGGAATCCCCCATGCCTCCTTCTGAAGTATACCGGAGTTGTGCAGACATCCGCAAGGCGCACAAACTCCTCGGGTACGAGCCACAGGTAAGCTTCATTGAGGGATTGGGCCGGTATTACCGGTGGCTTCTGGGAACCCCGGCACCCGTTACTAGAAATGCTGGATGAGAATTAGCTGTTTACAACTTCTTGACGAGCTCTCCTATGCTTTTCAGGGCCGCCTCGATATTCTCCACCGAGTTTGCGTACGAAAAACGAAGGTATCCTTCGCCAAATCTTCCAAATGCAGTCCCGGCAAGGCAGGCAACGCCAGCTTCATTCAGCAACAACTCCGACAGCTCTTTCGAGGATTTTCCTGTTTCCGTGATATTGGGGAAAACGTAGAACGCGCCTAGCGGTTTATGGCATCGGAATCCAGGAATGACGTTGAGACCGTCCACGATCACATCACGCCTCCGTTTGAATTCCACTACCATTGCGTCCACATCCGTTTGGGGACCGGTGAGAGCTTCAGCAGCTGCAATCTGCGAAAAACTTGCAGTGCATGAAGTGCTGTTGATTTGCAGTTGGGCAATGTAGGGGACAAGTTTTTCCGGCATCACCCCGAAACCCAGCCGCCATCCGGTCATAGCATAGGTTTTTGAAAAACCGTCAAGAACAATAGTTCGCTCCGGCATCCCGGGGAACTGCGTGACACTCGTATGGACGAACCCATCGTAGAGGATCCGGCTGTAGATCTCGTCAGAGAGAACGATGAGATCGTGTTTCACCGCGAGTTCGGCAATCTGCTGTACATCTTGACGCGTGAGTATCCCTCCCGTCGGATTCTGTGGCGTATTGATAATCAACATCCTTGTTTTTGGCGTGATGAGTCTCCTTAGATCAGCGATATCGAAACGGAACCCTGTGCCCTCTTTCAGCACCAGCGGGACAGGCTTCGCGCCGGCAAGATTTATGACAGACTCGTAGATGGGAAATCCCGGATTGGGGTAGATCACTTCATCGCCTTCATCCACACATGCAAGAATCGAAAAGAACATGATTGGCTTGCCTCCCGGGGTGACCACCACCTGGGAATCCGAATATGAAACTCCGAGATGTTTCGACATGTAAGCGGCAATAATGGAACGTAGCTCCGGTAACCCCGGCGCTGGCCCATAATGCGTGTACCCATTGTCCAGAGCCTTTTTGGCCGCGGCACGGATGTTTTCGGGGGTATTGAAATCAGGTTCGCCGATTTCCAGGTGAATGATTTTTCGGCCTTGTGCCTCCAGCGCACGTGCTTTCGCGAGCACTTCAAAAGCCGTTTCCGTTCCAAGTGTGGACATTCGTCTGGCGATATGCATGAGATTTCCTTTTCGTGAGAATGTACTGGGCAGGATTGCGCTCGGCGCGTACGTCAATGTAGAAAAAAATGGTTGCAGGGGCAACAGAAGGCTTACGCTGACAATTCTTCTATATAGATGATGGTGCTATCGTGAACTTTGTTTCCGGTAACCTCTTCGAAGGCCTCCGCGTAAAGACTCAACTGCTTTTGATACAATGCGTCTAATTCCTTCTTGCGAGAATTGTCGCTCGTGTCATCGGTCTTGAAGTCCACGATTCTCCACGATCCACCCTCGGTCTTGTACACCAAATCAATCACACCATTCAGAATTTCATTCTCTCGTTGAAGGAAGAATTCCCACTCCGCATAGCTCTGCGGAGAAGTCATCGCCTCTTTAACGTGCGGATGTTTCTTCAATTCACTGAATGATTGGAGAATATCAGCGCGAAGCGATTTTCTCACTTCCTCCTCTTCCATCCACTGATCAAGCACCGTATCAATCTTGAATTCCTTGTTCGTAATGTAATTCTCCATGATCCGATGAAGAATCCGTCCAAAAGCTTTTCCTTTCGATTTCTGACCTCGTTGAAAAAGAGATTCATCCAGGTCCATTGCGTCATGAACGCCAACAAATGGACTACGGTTCTTCTCCAAGCTGACTCTGACGTTTTTCCAATTTTCCTCCCTCGCCTTTATCGCTCTCAAAAAAGTGTTTAAGAGATCGATAGTTCTTTTGTGCTTCTTTTCAACAATGCCCTGTGCTCCAGCCTTACCGAATGCCTTAACAATGGGATTCAACGAATTTGAAGCGAATTTCCCAAAAAACGTATCCTGCCCTCCTTCCGGCGAAGGAACGCAAATTGCTAGAATGTCCCGTGCTCTCGTGGCTGCAACATATCGCAATCTCTCCGATTCACACAGCTCTCTATCTTCTTCCAGTGCTTCCAACGTTTCTCTTTCAAGAGAATAAAAACCGCCGTTGCTGCCAAAGGGTATGACGATCTTTCCGCGATCTCTTAAGACGATGTTTGCGGGTTGTCGTTTGTATTCCCGAGACTTGCCATCCGCGAGAATGACAACAGGTGCCTCGAGGCCTTTAGCGCGGTGAATCGTTGAGAACTTTACGGCATTCTCTCCCGATGGCGAGATCGTAACGTTGGCGAGTTGAGGGTCGTCCATGTCCATAATTCTTCCGACACTTTCCACCACTCCCCTGAAAGACAGTTTCTGATCACGCTCCACATCATGCACCAGTTCCAGAAATCTGAAGTACTTCGCGCTCTTCTGTAATCCGTTGGGCTCAGTAAGGACAACGTGACACATGCCGGTTTGATTAAACACCTCCTTGACAACACCTGATGCCCGGAGGAAGTCCTTATTCCTGTGAAGCGTCCGGAGAAACCGAAGTGCCTGGTTCACCGGCAACGGTTCCTTCTCCTCGGAAGAAAACAGAGAAAGTGGGCGACCGGAAGAGACAAAGTCATAAACATCCTGATCGCTGAATCCGAACACCGGGGACTTGAGCGCGCCAAACAGGGCAACGGTATTTGTCGGATCATCCACCGCTCTCAGTGCGAATACCAGTCCCCGGACGTCTTCAGAATCGAAAAAAGCCTTGCCTCCAACCTGAAAGTGCGGAATGCCTGCATCCTCAAGCGATCTATCGTAGACTCCATAGTGGGTGGTGGAACGCATCAAGACCATGATGTCTTTCAAAACAATTGGTCGGTTCTTCCCCGATGATGCGTCCACAATATGAGGGCCTGAAGAACCCGCAAGCCAATGAATAAATGATACAACGGATTCTGCCTCTTGCATGTAATACTCACTCCTGCTCGCCGCCTTACCCATGAGCGGAGTCTGGATTTCATAAACATGGTTCGGGAGTTTTGTCGTTTGGGAAGATCCCACCGTCAAAGGAACGTATTCCGGGTGAATCCCTTGGGCACGGTGTTGCTCCAGCCGTTGAAATGAAGAGGCAAAGTGGCCATTCACAAAATCGATGATTGGAGCGGACGAGCGAAAGTTGCTCTCGAGATTAAGCAGCTTTCCCCCCTGTTTCCGGACAATCTTCTTGGCTTCTTCATACATCTGTATATCGGCACGACGGAACTTATAGATTGATTGTTTCGGGTCTCCCACGAGAAACAATTTCCCTTTTCGGAGAGTCACTTCGTTCCATTTTTGCGCGGTTGATCCTGCGTCCTCGGCAAGGAAAAAGACAATTTCTGTTTGCAATGGATCTGTGTCTTGTGTTTCGTCAACGCAAAGGTATTTGAATCTCCCCTTGAAGTATTCACGTACCTCTATATTGTCTTTCAGAAGGTTGCGTGTGAAGAAGAGGAGGTCGTCAAAGTCGAGAGTCGACGTCCGTCGTTTGTGTGGATAGAACCATGCGACAAATTCCTCGATGAATGCTGCGATGCGAGAATGATACGCATCATTCGTCTGCTTTTGGGTTCGAGTTCGGATCTCCGCGATTCTCGTGACCCTCTCTTCAAAAAACCTAAGTGATTGCTTCTTCCAGTTCAGAGATTTTTGCTCTCGCAGCAGAAACTGCAACTGGTTGTCCGGGGATTTGCTTGCCTCGCATGCGGCATAGATTGATTCAACACATGAAAGGCGGTCACGCCCTACTTTCGTATTGGTCTCGTTGCGGAGGGTATCCACCCTCGCGTAGAGTTCCTTCACCACCTTTTGCACTTCCAGGTAACGTTTCTCGATCTCCGTCGGCGAGAGCTCGTTGCAGTCCTCCGAATAGATTTCCAGATCCGGGTTCGCACATCGAAGGCGAATCATTTCTTCCACATTATCCAAATGAATACCACGCTCAAGTGCATAACGAAGAAACGAGTGATTCTTTTCTGCCGCGTTAAAGAGAAATTTCTTCCATGCGTGTGTGAGAGTCGGGATGATGTTTCCCTCCGTATTCATTTCAAACCGCGGATCGATCCCCGCCTCCACGGGGCGCTCTTGAAGAAGGGTCACACAGAAACCGTGAATCGTGTTGAATGGCGCCAGGGGAAGAAACGTGAGTGCCCTGTGCACTCTTTCCCGCTCTTCATCCAATAACATGATGTAATCACCACCTCGTGAAGCGTACGATCCTTCAAGTGCCGCCCTCTCAAGCTCATGCTGGATTCTACTTTTGAGACTTGCTGCCCCCTCGTTCGTGAACGTGATTGCAACGACCTCGCGTACGTCTGCCAAGCCACGGATGAGAAGCATCATGATTCGTGCGATCATCGCGGAAGTTTTGCCGCTTCCCGCACCTGCATCGACAAAGAGGTTCGTATCAAGTTCGGTCACCACGGCGTTTCTGCTCTTCGCGTCCCTGTTCTTCACAGCAGCTCCTCTTTTGCAATCTGCTCAAACCGACTGTGGCGTTTATCTTTCTGCTTCAGCAAGTCCGCCAGCCACTTTCGCCTGTTCATGCAGACGTTAAAGTAATCGCAAAATCCGCACACGGGGTCATCTCTTTCGGAAGAAGCACGCGGAACGCTGTTACCGCTTTTCAATTCGCCGATAATAGCCTCAAGAAACTTCAGGAAGTGGTCGCGCACTTCCGGGTAGTCGATGGTGTGCTCGAAGTAATCGGACTTGCCGGTGACGTAGTAGTACATGAATTGGGGATCGGAAATCGTCGCATCGATCTGATTCACAATTTCGCTGTATAAGCCGGCTTGAATAAGTTTCCCACCAAGGAACGGTTGTCCCTCCACAGGCGCGACGCTCTTCCCTGTCTTGTAGTCAATCAACAGCACCCTTCCATTCTCCTGAATATCGACTCGGTCGATTGAACCACGAACGCGAGCCGTCTCACCGTTCGGCAACCGGATTTCTGCTGGTTCGTCTCTTTTCAGCAATCCTTTCCGTTTTTCCCGAAAGGACATCGCAAACGAGAGTTCTGCAAACATACGCTTTCTCGAAACAAGCAACTCACGATCGAAGAATCCGGCAATGTCATCCTCCAGACGACGAACTGTTGTAACAACATGCGGAGCGGAGTTCATCGGGTATTCAGATTGGTATTCTTCCAGCAGCTGCGCAAACTCCTTGTCAAGAATCTTCCGATCACCCACGACGACCTTGGTGAACCCTTCCCCCTTTTTTTCGCGGAGCTTGATGAAGAACCTGTGGTACAGTTCGTGGAGAAAACTACCGTAGTGCATCGCGTCAAGCCACTCGAGGGCATGCGCGTCAAAGTCTTCCTCTTCGTTGAGCTTAAGATCGTACTTCAAAAAGTATTGATGTGGACATCTCGTCCAGGTAGAAATGCGTGAAGCACTGAGCACCGGAAGTGTATCTGTCGATCGCCGTTTGATCAAGCCCCAGTATTCGTCGAACGAACTTGCCGTTCTTCTGGCTTGCCGAAAAGCCGCAACAGACTTAGCAAATGGGAACTCACTTGAAAGAAGGGGATCCTTCACGTTATCATCCACATGACGAAGACTCGCAGCAACACCCAGGTCGTATCTGCTAATGGCCTCTTCCGGGTTCGACGCGATGTGATTGTTTTGGGAGAGCGGGTTCTTTCCCAACTCTGACGAGAGCAACTGGTAGTCGAGATTTGTCTTGAAGAAACAATTCCATTCCTGGAGAAGGTACCGCGAAGATAGCAACTCTCGTCCCGTCGCTAAGTCTTTCAGCGGGGCTGACATGACAACCTTCTGCGTCGTCTGCTGTAGCAGTCTCTGAAATTCTGCCTGCCCCTCCACCAGCCGCTCTTCCCTCAGCGAAAAGTGAGCGTTCGGAATCGCCGACAGGAGAAGTTGCTTTTCATGGTCAAGCAACAACGGATTTTGGTGAATGGGGCGAGGCAGACCTTTCTCGTTCATGCCAAGAACATATAGTACATCCCACTCTGAATAGACCAAATCGGAGAGTTCACCCATGATCGGACGAGTAAAATCAGGAAGCTTTCTGCCCACGTATTGACTTTCCAACGTGACAGAGACAATGCTTACCAAATCCTGGAGCGATAATCCTTCATGAGCCGGGACGCCCGAATCATTGAGAGTTTCGACGATCGATTCTATCCGTGCGACAGCCATCGCATCGGACTCGCTTCGAATTCTTGCCCGTGTAATAAACAGGCCGGTGAGTTCTTTCAGTCGGTCGGTGGGTGTCGCTCCTACGTGAACACGGTGAAATTCATCGGCGAGAGCAAGAGCGGCAGTATCGGTTTCCTTGCTTTCGGCAATTGCTTCCTCGTCTTCATCACCTGCCGATGAGAGAAACTTCGCCAACGTTGATTTGAATCGCTTATCATGGAGAGCAATCCCGGATCGACGAATCGCCTTCACTGCATTGTGAAAGACGTTGGGCTCGACATCGCCCCGCTGGAAGCCGGGAGACTCAAGAATCCTGATCAACCTATAAACGCTGAAACTGTTCTCCACCCACTCTGCGAAATACATCCACAGCTTCCCGGGTGAAGTCGCGAACACCGGCTCCCCGCGAATAAAATGAACCATATCAGGAAGTCCGATCTCCTCCAACGATTGCTTGAAGATTCGATATGTCTGCGCATAGTCGCGCACACAAACGCCAATCTTTACCGGAAGAGGTGCTTTCTCCATATCCATACTGAGGTTCCGGATCGTCTGAAGGGCTTCCTGATAAGCCGTGTCAACCTTGTATCCGGTAAACTGGTATGAGCGGGTGTCAGACACTTCCAGTGGTATCCTGACAATTCCCATGTTTTCGACGAGAGTTTTTTCCCGAAGTCTCAACGGGTGTTCCAGGAGGTACACTCCCTCCGCCTC
>DASWHW010000102.1:0-7778 GCA_036397975.1 Bacteroidota bacterium | reverse complement strand
TACTTCTCGATTCAATTTTCGTCATTACAACGCAACGCATTCTTGCAAACTCTCAACCAAAATCTGCTGAGGATTGCTGAGGCGGGAATTGTTTCTCAAGAAGCACTTGATCGAAGAATGAACTGGCATTCCTCTGTTCAGCGGGAACTGGACATGTGGGGGAATGCGTTGCAGGCAGACAAGCTCCTGAGACACCTGGCCGATTCCATCGGGAATTCGCTCAGGAAGGAAGGAATCGTTGATGATACGGAAGCTCTGGCGTGGCAACGGATGAACAGGTACCTTGGCAGGCTGGCGGAAAAATTCGGCGTTGAAATGGATCTTGCGAAGGTGAAGCAAGTTAACATCAATCCGTCCAATATTGTCACACGGCGGCTCATTGGCTTCGGCGGTGGTATGATGGGAGTTCCGATGATGTTGAAACTGTGGGATTGGTTGAAAGAATGGGAAGTTTCAAAGCCAGTGCCACAGTGATTTAAGAGACTCTTAGGGCGGTGGGAGTACTATTCGTGCCGTTACCGGGAAATGGTCGGACGGATATCGTCCGTTCAGGCTGTTATGAAGAATGGCTGCCTCAACCACAGTTGTCCCTCGCTCAACAAAAATGAAATCAATCTTTTCCCCACCCCTGTTGCCGCTAAAAGCATGGAATGTCCCGACGGCTGTCTCGTGCGGGTGCAGACATCGATACGAATCAACCAGATGAATCCGCTCGTCATTAGGGGCCGACACGCCGGGTGACTCTTGTCCTTTTAAGAATTGGATCGCACGATTCTTCTCACCGGCATTGAAGTCTCCGGTGACGATTACCGGGTCCGAATGTTCGCGACTCCGGAGTTTCTGTGCCAGAGTCGCAACACTTTTCTCCCTCGAAGCCTGCGAGACGTGATCAAGATGCACATTGTATACGTAGAACGAGCGCCCAGACATTTTCTCAGCAATTCTGGTCCACGTACAGATTCTGGGAAACGAATTACCCCACGTCACTGACCCGGGAACTGTTGGGGTGTCAGAGAACCAAAATGTTTCTTCCTCGAGAGATGTGAAGCGATCCACCCGGAAAAGAATTGCCGAATATTCCCCTCCGGTCTTACCATCGTCTCGTCCTCTGCCCACTTCTGCGTATTCGGGAAGAGCATGGCGAATCTCATCCAACTGGAACCGCAAAGCCTCCTGTACGCCAATAATATCGGGCGAGTATCGCATGAGAAGTTCGAATAGCATCTCCTTCCTTTTCTCCCACTGATCTTCACCGTCACTGGCAGTACCATAGCGAATGTTGAAAGTCATGACTTTCAGGTGCAGCGAGTCGTTCTTGGTACTAACTTCAGGAACCATGCCGAAGGCAAGTTCTCCAACGATGATGGTTGATGCCAAAAGGAGTATTCTACGAATATGCATTGTATTTCCAGGTGTTTTGGATATTTTCGGATGCATGCAATAATAGCAAAAAAAACTGACGGTCGGGCCTGGAGTCTTGTCTATTGGATGGCCCGTCCCGTATTCACACAATGTGTAGAAGAGACGGATAAAGGTGTCAAAAAGCAAAAGGCCTCGGTACAAACAACCAAGGCCTTTTTTGTAGCGGGGACAGGACTTGAACCTGCAACCTTCGGGTTATGAGCCCGACGAGCTACCAATTGCTCCACCCCGCGATCATTGTGGCATTCAATGTACGAACTTGAGGGACGGAAGTCAAGGCGATTTCAAGAGCGTCACGGCAGAGTTATAGTCGGCAGGTGTGTTAATGTTGAGAAACCGCTTCGACTCCTCTTCTTCAAACACAACAACCCTCCCCTTCATATGCCGGACCAGCTTGAGGACAGAATACTCCTTTACCTGCAACTGACCTTCAATTACCCTCATACTCGATTGACGATACACCCCGCATAACGGCTGCACTCCGGTCGGATCACCGGCGACGATAACTTCTGCACCGGACGAATTGTCGAGAATTCTTTCAACAACCGACACATCGACGAACGGTAGATCGCATGACAGAACGAAAATGTCGTTCCTGCCTGCACTCGCCATCGTTGCATGGAGACCTGCAAGAGGACCGCACCCCTTGTGCACGTCCTCGACAACCGGGAGACCAATAAAGTCATAAACAACACGATCATTTGCGCTGATGATGACATCGTTAAACACCTGCTGAAGGAGATGTGCTGCACGCCCGATGAATGTCTCCTCTCCCACACGCAGCAGGGCTTTGTCTTGTCCCATACGGGAACTGTTGCCACCCGCCAGAACAACGCCTATGATATCGGTTCGCTTCGTCATTATCCCATCCAGAAGACTTTGCCGATCAGTTTTGCACCTGCCATGACAAGCACAAGACCAAGTACTCCCTGGAGAATTCTCGCGCTCAGCTTGAACGCTCCTATTCGGGATCCGAGAAATGCTCCGGTCACCGCGGCAACAATGAGTGGAACAGCACCAGGAACATCGAAAGACGATCGCGACAGATGACCCGCGAGTCCACTCATAGAATTGAGAACAATGAATGCACTCGAAATGGCTGCGGTTCGTTTCACGTCAGCCCAGCGGAATAACAGTAGAATCGGACTGAGGAACACGCCGCCGCCAATGCCGATCATTCCGGAGACAAACCCGAGGACGCCACCGATAGGAATACTGGCACGCAACGGAGTGTTGTGCAGTGTTCCTGCCTCAAGGGGATTATTCCACAAGAATATGCGCCCCGCGGCAAGCAGGAGCGCTACACCAAGCAGGACAGAGAACACTTCAGGGGAGACTGCAATGAATCCGCCAAGGAATGCAGCAGGAAGAGAGGAGACAACGAACGGCCAGAGCATCTTCCATGAAAAATGTCCGCCGCGATAGTAGTGCCAGCAACTTGTCGAAGCAACAAGAATGTTCAGAACCAGGGCAACAGGAGCCATTGCCGGGGACGCAACCCCGAACAACGCAAACAGCGCAAGATACCCCGATGCCCCCCCATGGCCAACACTGGAATAGAGGAACGCAACAAGAAAAAAGAACGGAACTATTTCCCACGGGTAGGCGAGTGCCATTATTTCTTTTTCCTTCGCTTTTCCGGATGTCCTCCTCCTGCAAGAATTCGCACGGAGTGAAGAAGAGCGGGGAAGAGCGCATCAAGCGAATCGGCAACCCCCCTTTTTGAACCGGGGAGATTCACGATGATCGTGTTGCCCCGTAGTCCAGCAATGCCGCGAGAGAGCATGGAATAAGGAGTTCTCTCCTGCCCATAAGCGCGCAACGCCTCGGGAATACCTGGGATCTCCCGCTCGATTACTTTTGCAGTCGCCTCAGGAGAAAAATCCCGTTTGCTGAAACCGGTGCCGCCTGTCGTCAGTACAAAGTTTACCTTCATCGTGTCAGAATAGGTAATGAGCTTTTTCTGGATTTCCTCCGGATCATCCGCAATCACGTCGTACGATGCAACGGCGATTCCCTCTTGCTTCAATCGCTCGACGATCATCTTGCCCGACTGGTCTGTTTTCTTTCCCGAGGAGATCGAATCGGAAGTAACCAACACAGCCGCTCTGAGAATCACTGCTTTCTCTTCGATAAAGTCCGACTTGCCTCCCCGTTTTTCTTCGAGTCGTACATCGCTAATGATCATCGAATCATCAACCTGCTTGAGCATGTCGTACAGCGTCAATGCAGCAACAGTTGCAGCCGTGAGGGCTTCCATCTCTACTCCCGTTGGATAGATGGCTTTCACTTCGGTAGTAATCGTAATGCTTTTTTTCTTCAGCTCAATCTCACATCCAACAAACGTCAACGGCAACGGATGACAATAGGGAATGATCTGGCTTGTGTTCTTTGCTGCCTGGATCGCCGCAACTTTTGCAACAGGAATCGGGTCGCCTTTGGGAACTCTCTTCTTTCGGATTATCGCGATCGTTGACGGCTTCATGGTGAGCACAGCCCTTGCGCGCGCGGAACGGAGTGTGCTGGATTTCTTGGTTATGTCAAACATGGTAGGCTCGCTCAGCCGCCGATGGCAACCATGGGTCGGTTCTGTTCTTCCAGCAGTGTCTGTCCGTTAGGATGCTTTTCGCGCTTGAGGATGACTGCCATTCGAATAGAATCTTCGATCACCTCTTCTGATGCACCTGATCGCAGCAGCCTGCGCAGGTCGATCTCATCGCGCCCAAAGAGACAGTTCCGGAGCTTGCCGTCGGCGGTGAGTCGGACACGGTTGCAAGTGCCGCAGAAGTGTTCTGTCATGGTAGTGATAAAGCCGACGACAGCTTTGCTTCCTGCAACTCTGAATTCTTTTGCCGGTCCGGGAACACCATCTGACCCCAATAGCGGCTCCAGTTTAAATCGAGACTCAATCACATCTCTCATTTCCTTGTACGGCATCATGCGCACTTCATTCCAATTGTTCCCGAGAAATGGCATGTATTCGATGAAGCGGACATGAAGGGAACGCGCTTTCGCAAATTCCACAAAGTCAGGAAGCTCGTCATCATTGAAACCGCGCATTACCACCGTGTTGATCTTCACCGAGGCGAAACCGGCATTGAGTGCAGCGTCGATTCCACAGATTGTTTCGTCGAAGAGCGAACGAAGGGCAATATGCTCGAAGCGTTCGGGCTTCAGCGTGTCAAGGCTGATATTCACATGGTTCACACCAGCGGTTTTGAGTGCCTTTGCCTTTTCTGTCAACAGCACACCGTTTGTTGAAAGAGCAAGCGTTTCCAATCCCGGAATGGCAGCGAGCTGCGAGCAAAGGTGTTCGACTCCCTTGCGGACAAGAGGTTCTCCGCCGGTAACGCGAATCTTTCGGACGCCGAGGTCTACAAAGAGTTTTGCAACCGTTAGTATCTCGTCGTACGAAAGGAGGGAGGATTTAGGACCAAGTTCGATCCCTTCCGGAGGCATGCAATAGCGGCAACGAAGATTGCACCGATCCGTTATGGATATTCTCAGGTACGTATGATTTCGGCCAAAGTTGTCGAGGAGCGCCGGTCGAGAACGTGAGGCGATGACCATTAATGTTCTTTCGAGAGTACGTCATCGACCCAACTGAGTGCGGCCATCATAGAAGGAAGGCCGATGGTCGGGAGGGACAATAATGCCACCTGGCGGATCTCCTCTGCTCTGGCTCCAGCATGCAATGCTTTCCGAACGTGGGAATGAACAGCACCCTCAAGACGAGCACCAACCGAAATCGCGAGCTTAAGCAAAGATCTGGACTTCTCATCCAACGGACCGGCTGCGTGAACGGAAGCGCCAAGCTCCTCGTACGCTTTCGCCACCCGCGGATAGGTGTCCTGGAATTCTTGAAATTTTTTTGGAATTGGCGACATAACATCCTCCTGCCAACGTTTCAACGTAAGATACGAGATTTTCCTAGAAGGAAACCGAGGTCTGCAAATATCCCCAGAGCGCCACATCATGACCGAAGAATGCTTGTCGCATCAGATTGTCGGGGAGAAAAGCGGAAGTGCCGATCTCGAACGAGACGTTCTTATTGTGGCGATACTGGACGACAATGTCAATCTCCTGTCCCAACGTCTTTTCGTTGTTAACACTCTGTGCAAGTGAGAAATGATGCAGCCAGATGTTTGCTGTCGTCTTTTCCGAGAGCGAGAGGGTCCCGCGTGCAATCAGATCGGCAAGACCATGATTAGATGTGTTCACGGGGATATTGACAAAGTAGTCCATGAATCCGTAGAACTTATGTCCCGTGTGGAATGTCGGATCGAACGACTTGAACTTCGAATCACCGGATGGAGTGCCGGACAACAATTCGTATCCGAGGGAGACACGGCTCAGACCGCAATCCGGGAAGGAGTACCCGAGTGCCCCTGAAAGAAGATAGGCAGAAATGTCGGTACCAATGGTCGTCGTTCCCCCCTGGTAGGCGATTTCTGCCTCATAGTCGAGTGTGTTTGATTTGCCTTTCAGATAAGTGCCGATTGTATAACGTTTGAGTTCCAGAATCGATCCGGTGGTATTTCTGTTCAGCTGGTACAGAAAGTACGGGTCGATGGTGTAGTTCTCGATCCCTTTCAATGCTCCATAGGCACCATACAGGTAATAGCCTGCGTCGTACATGTACCGCACATTGGTAGGCGTAGCTATGGCAGGGTATTTCAGCGTCTCATTCATTTTCATTGCAAGCGCGTCAATTGTTATTCCTGGCCAGTCAAATCGAATCACCCCGCCGTCAAACGACCGGCCTACATTATTCCATCCCACCGCGCCAAGCAAGCGTTCGTTGCTGTAGGCCAACTCCATTCGCCCAAGCCGCAGCGAGATTTCATCTGCAAAGAGTTTCTTCACCTCCACAAATGCCTGGTGCATATCCAGGTTCTTCGTATCAGCGAGTGTACTAAAGGATCGCGATGCTACGTCGCGCTCCTCACCGAACAAACGTGAATCCTGTGCTTGAATAAAGACCAGCACATCTTCGAGTGGTTGCGCCTGGATCCCCAGTCGGGTTCTCAAGAGCGTGAACGTGTTTGCCGGCGTGCGTTGGTTGAAATCACGCATGTCCGCCTCACTCCGGACACGAACACTGCCAATAACCTTGATAAGAGGGGTTTGGTCCTGAGCGTTCAATTTGACTCCGCCCATAAAGGA
The DNA here is from genome assembly GCA_036397975.1 of Bacteroidota bacterium. Lineage (GTDB taxonomy): Bacteria > Bacteroidota > Ignavibacteria > UBA10030 > UBA6906 > SZUA-287. The sequence goes on along the minus strand of DASWHW010000102.1, from coordinate 1,190 downwards.
GAAGACCATCAACACAAAAGCCATTAACCGGATTGGTTTTGTTCCAGAATCTGGATCCTTTTCCATCTTGGCAACGAGCTCGATGAGCTGCTGTTTGGTCGAACACGCTGCGCCGTTGTTTTCTTCTGCCCGAAAACTCTTCAACAAAATTGCCTCCTCCTCGACTGAAAAATGGTGGTCAGCCATAGCAAACAGAATGTTATCTTCTTTCAGAATATGATCCCGGAGAAGGTCGATAAACGACTGCGTATGTTGAACAAGCGCCGGCCTCCCTGTGGGATCACTTTTGATATATCGATCGAGAGCATCATTCATTGCAGCGACTTCCTGCCTCCCCAGGTCATGTTCGTGCAACATAACACCAATGGGTCCGGACTTCTGTGGAAATCCCTTTTGCACCATCGCCGGGAACAACAGCTTTTCTTCCTTCTGATGATGACAACCGTCAGCAAATTCTTTGATGAACCATATCCCATCCCGAAACACATCCGGGTTGACGTCTTCCCCTTGCTGAAGTCGGGTTACTGCCTTTTCCAATACGAATAACATGCGCTCGATTGATCGGTGTTCTTCTTTCAATATATCTGTCGGTTTCATTTCTTTCCTATCGTTTACGAGTGGTGGTGGAGGCTCTCCTCCAAGAGTGGGTCTCTCAGGGGAACAGGATTTCCCCGGGCAAATGCCTTAAATGTCACGAGAAAGAACAACGCAATCATCCCGGCAAACGGACCAATCTCCCAAAGACTCACTTCCGGTCCCGTTTTCAGAAACGGCGGAAGGATCATCCAATACAGATCGATCCAATGGCCTATCATGATAATCACACACACCTTCAGGAGAAGTCCTTCATTCTTTTTGCTCCATTGGGAAAGAAGAACGACGAACGGGATCAACCAGTTGAAGACGACGTTCAGGCCGGTGAAAATTGTCCAGCTTCCTTCTTCGCGGTTGACGAAATAGACAACTTCTTCGGGAATGTTGGCGTACCAGATGAGGATATACTGGCTGAACCAAATATACATCCAGAACGTGCTGAATGCAAAAATGAGTTTTCCAAGGTCGTGCAGGTGTGAGTCAGTGACAACCTTTCGAAGCGGCCCGGTACGCCGGAGGATAACTACGACGACGGTGATTGCCGCGAGACCGTTCAACAGCATTCCGCTCAGGTTATACATCCCAAAAATGGTGCT
>DASWHW010000101.1:0-36463 GCA_036397975.1 Bacteroidota bacterium | reverse complement strand
GTGGTGGAGTGATTCCTTTTTCGAATTAGAAGTACAGTACGACAAAGAACCTTCACCCAGACACGGTGGAGGTTTTTCGTTTTTATGATGGAGTTCAATGCCTCGCTTGCACACCATACCCTTAAAGTTGAAACCGGATCGTAATCGTTCCTACGCAGTTACAATGGGTTCCGGACTCCTTGCAAAGATTCCTATCCTCCTGCAGAAAGAATTTGGGGAGGCCAGGGTCTTCATCATTACGGATGAAACGGTAGGTGAAAAGTATGGACGGAAGCTTCTTCGGGAATTTCATCGTTCTGGCCGAGAATGCGCCCTTATCGATTTTCCTCCAGGCGAGAAGTCGAAAGGACAGTCGGTGGTGAACGCGCTGTACGGCCAACTGCTGGAGCTTGGCATTCATCGGAATAGTCTGATCATTGGGCTTGGCGGAGGGGTTGTTGGAGACGTCGCGGGTTTTGTCGCTGCGACGATCCTTCGAGGTGTCCGCTTCGTGCAAGTGCCGACGACACTGCTAGCTCAGGTGGATAGCAGCATCGGCGGAAAAGTGGGGATCGATCATGCTCGCGGAAAAAATCTGATCGGCGCGTTTTATCAACCTTCCCACATTTATGTCGATCCATCAGTCATTGCAACACTGCCTGAGACTGAGTTCCGATGTGGACTTGCCGAGGTTGTGAAAGTTGCCTCGGCGTTGAGTGCTCCTTTCTTTCGAACGCTTGAGCGGAAGGCCCCTGGCCTGCAAAAAAGCGACGTTTCTGCCCTGCTTCCTATCGTCAAACAAGCGGCAGGTCTGAAGGCTGCAGTTGTTCAAAAGGACGAATACGAAACAGGACTTCGCAAGGTATTGAACTTTGGCCACACAATCGGCCACGCCATCGAAACGGCGAGCCACTATGGAATCAATCATGGTCATGCTGTCGCAATCGGAATGATGATGGAGACGCGTATCGGTGAAACACTGGGGATCACGGAACAGGGAACTACTCAAAGATTACAACGGCTCTTGAAAACCCTGAGAATCCCGTTGAAGATTCCCCAAATTGAGAAGAAGAAATTCCTCTCGGCACTTTCGGTTGATAAGAAGGGTGATGCCGCCGGTCCTCGTTTTGTTATTCCGAAAAAAATAGGGGAGTCTGCGATCGGTGTCCGTGTTCCGAATGATCTTATCGAAAACATTTTGAGAAACAACGGTGAAGTTCGCTGAGGATAAGAAAAACCGTCCTGTCTTGGATATTCCTCGGAGTCAACTCGAACAGACCATCGAGATTGTAACTATCGCAGCGTTACTCTCCGGAATTATTTATGCAGCGGCCTACTGGTCCGACCTTCCCGATCGTATCCCTGTCCATTTTGGGATAGACGGCACCCCCGATGGCTGGGGAAGCAAGCTGTTGATGCTGCTTCCACTTGGAGTTTCCGTCGTGATATACGTTGGCCTGACAATCCTGAGTCGCTATCCTCATATTTATAATTATCCGTGGACAATCACGTCCGATAATGCCCCCAAGATGTACGCTCTCGCCCGGTTGTTTATGTCAACCCTCAAGTGTGAGATCGTCGTTCTCTTTTCCTATATCACCTACGCAACGATCGCAACAGCATTGGGCGCAGCAAGCGGCCTTGGATTGGTTTCGGTTCCGTTGATCATGGCTTTCGTGTTTGGGACGATCGCTTGGTATTTTTGGTCGTCCTACAAGGCACGATGATATGCTAATTATTTCCATCATAGGGCCTTCAATGAAGGAATCGTTGCAGCAGATCAAAACGTCCTTCTCGTATGCAGACCTCTTTGAATTTCGTTGTGACCTTATCAGACGCCCGGATATTTCAGCGTTGATGCGAGCGGCCAAGAAGCCATGTATCATTACATATCGCACGGAGACCGAAGGTGGTAAGTATCGCGGATCGCCGGACGATCTTCTGGCGCATTTGCTGACAGCCTCTTTTCTTGGTGCACAGTATGTTGACATTGAACGCCGGCTTGGGCTCCCGTTTCTTCGTGAGTTTATCCGTAGACGAGGGAACACCAGGATTATTCTCTCCCTGCACACGCGCGGCGTACCACGAAGTGCGAAGAGAGTATTTGTTAAGCTCGATACTCTCGAGGCAGATGTTCTGAAGTTTGCTTATCGAGCCACCGATGCATCGGATATCGATTGCGCCCGGAAATTTCTTGCTCTCGCGAAGAAGAGGAAGAGGAAAGCGGTGGCGATCGCGATGGGGGAGTCCGGAGAGGCGAGTAGAGTTCTCTACCGTGCTTGGGGGGGATGGGCAACATACGCCTCACCGAATGTTGGTAGCGAATCGGCTGACGGACAACTCCCCGCGAATGTCCTGAAAAAAATCTTTCATGCAGATACCTTAAACGCTTCGACCCGGATCTATGGAGTGGTCGGGAATCCTCCGTCACAGAGCAAGGGTATCTATTTGCACAATCCACTATTCCATCTGCCAAAGATAAATGCTGTTTATTGCCGTTTCCCGGTGAAGGATGTCGGAAAATTCATGAAGACTGTTGCTCCGCAGCTGTCTGGATTCAGCGTTACCATTCCGCATAAGCAAAAGATCATGCAATATCTTACATCGGTGGACAAAACCGCGACCGCAATAGGTGCCGTGAACACAGTGATCCGTCGGGGCAAAGCCTTTCATGGGACGAACACCGATGCGCCCGGAGCGTTAGATGCGATCGAACAGGTGCGCCGAGTGAAGGGAAAGACGATGCTCATCCTCGGCGCCGGCGGAGCCGCACGCGCCATAGCGTTTGAAGCAAACAAAAGGGGAGCGGTTGTGTCGGTTGCCAACAGGACGGAAGAAAAAGCAAAGTCTCTTGCACGAGCGCTCAATCTCTCCACCATTCCCTGGAACGACATCCGAGATAATCAATTCGATTTTCTTGTGAATGCAACTTCAGTGGGAATGGCTCCAAAGACAAATGTGTCGCCGATTCCGAAAATACCGCTTCGCGGAAAAATTGTTTTCGATGCGGTATACAATCCGCGCGTCACGATGCTGCTTCGGCAGGCGAGAAGTTCCGGAGCCCGAATTATTTCGGGAATGGAGATGTACTTGAACCAGGCTGCTCTGCAGTCGAAATACTATACCGGCAAGCTTCCGAGCAGAGCGCTCATGAAAAGAATTCTAAAATGAAATCTTCTACAAGCACAAGACTAATCAAATCAATCAATAAGCCAATTACCGCAACGATCGCTGTCCCGGGGTCGAAGAGTATCACCAACCGCGCCCTCATTTGTGCAGCGCTTGGGCTGGGTGAATCCAGGATCGGCAACTACTCCGACGGTGACGATACTTCTCTTCTTGCAAACGGCTTGAATCAACTGGGAATTCTTGTCCGGCGCGATGGCCCGTCTCTGGTTGTTGAGGGAAAAGGAGGAAGGGTCTATGCGCCAAAATTTCCGATTCCGGTTGGAAATGCCGGCACAACCCTGCGGTTTCTGGTAACTCTTGCTGCCCTCGCTGATCGCGGCGTTGTCTTCGAGGGGAGTCCCCGAATGGCAGAGCGTCCCATCACAGATTTGCTTGTCGCGTTGAAGTCACTAGGTACCGATGCGACGTTCGAGGACCTTTTCGCAAGATACAAGGTGCAAGGGGGAAGTTTTCGGGGCGGGACCGCGCAACTTCGTGCGGATCGCAGTTCCCAGTTTCTCTCATCCTTGCTGATGATCGCTCCGTATGCTCAAGAAGATGTTTGCATTGAGATTATGGGAGAGCTTTGCTCGACTCCATATGTTGCGATGACCGTCGCAGTAATGAAGCATTTTGGTGTTGAGGTACTCCATAAGGATTATCAATATCAGGTAAAAGCCGGACAACTCTACAAGCCGAACATCTTCGAGGTGGAAGCGGACGCGTCCGGAGCTTCCTATTTTTGGGGTGCAGCAGCGTTGACCAACGGTTCAATCACCGTCCAAGGAACGCGACTTCATTCTATGCAGGGCGATCTTCGTTTTCTTGATGTGTTGAAAACAATGGGATGCCTTATTGAAGAATCGGGCGAAGGTATTACGGTCGCCGGACCAGGGCAGCTGAGAGCGATAGATATTGATATGAATGATATGCCAGACATGGTCCCGACGCTCGCAATTCTTGCCCTCTTTGCGAAAGGAACGACGCATATTCTCAATGTCTCTCACTTGCAGCATAAGGAATCCGACCGACTTGAAGCCCTTCAGGAAGAACTTCGGAAGACGGGTGGAAGTATCACGCGGAGTAATGATGGTCTGGAGATCAACGGGTCAACAATGCACGATGCTCAATTGAATACTCGTGAAGATCATCGCCTGGCCATGAGCTTCGCTCTTCTCGGGCTCAAGGTTTCCGGAATTAGTATCGAAAAACCAGAATGCGTCTCCAAATCATTTCCAAATTTTTGGAAAGAGTTTGATAAGCTATACGAAAGGACGAACTGAGTTATGGCGGGAAACACTTTTGGCGAACAATTCCGGATTACGACCTTCGGCGAGAGTCATGGACGAGCAGTCGGTGTGGTGATGGACGGCGTTCGTCCGGGACTTCCGATTGACACATCTGTGATTCAAAAGGAATTGGACAGACGTCGGCCCGGTCAAAGCCACGTGACGACGGCGCGCAACGAGACTGATACAGTAGAGATCGTGAGTGGCGTGTTCGAAGGAAAGACCACCGGAACGCCCGTGTGTATGATCATCTGGAACAAGGATCAACGTCCAGGTGCGTATGACAAAATGAAGACACTCTTTCGTCCGGGGCATGCCGGGTACACATACCTTACGAAGTACGGCATTAGCGACTACAGGGGAGGAGGCCGATCATCCGGAAGAGAGACTGCTTCGCGCGTCGCAGCAGGTGCAGTTGCAAAATCGCTTCTCGAGCAACGAGGCGTCCAGATCATTGCATATACACTGGAAGCGGCTGGAATTCGCGCTAAGACAATTGACTATAATGCGATTGAAACAAATCCTCTCCGTTGTCCCGATCCCACAGCGGCGGCGAAGATGGAAGAGATGATTCTCGACGCGAAGGCACAGGGAGATTCGGTGGGCGGCATAGTCGAAGTGGTGGTGAAAAATCCTCCCGTCGGACTTGGTGATCCCGTGTTCGATAAGCTGGAGGCTGACCTGGCGAAAGCGCTCATGTCGATTGGGGCGGTGAGGGGATTTGAAGTGGGCAATGGGTTTGGCGCTACAAAACTTCGGGGGAGCGAGAATAACGATCCGATTTTTCGTGACCAATCTGGTCGAGTGCGAACAAGAACCAACAATGCCGGTGGAATTTCCGGTGGTATTTCCAACGGTGAGGATATTGTGCTTCGAATAGCGGTAAAGCCAACTTCTTCGATCGCGAAGGAACAAGAAACCGTAACTGTTGATGGAGAACAAGCGACAATCAAGATTGAAGGCCGCCACGATCCTTGTATTTGCCCTCGCGTGGTTCCGGTTGCCGAATCAATGGTCGCATTAACCCTTTTCGATCATCTGACAAGACAGGAGCTTCTCCATCCGGATGATTCCCTTGCTGCTCTCCGGAGTTCGATTGACACGATCGATCAAAACATTCTTTTCCTTCTTGCGGAACGACAGCGGATCGTGTTGGAGGTAGGTCAGGTGAAGAAACGCGAAGGAAAACAAATCGAAGACCTTCGACGGGAAAGTGCTATTCTCCGTAGACAGCTGAGGCTTGCAAAGAAACTTGGTCTTGACATGAAGTTGATGGAAAGATTCCTTTCGGTGGTTTTTCGTCTTGCCAAATCTGTCCAGAAGAAGATAGCGTGAAGACTGAGCGATTCTCCATAGGGCTGATAGGATATGGCCGTTTTGGCCAACTGATTGCCCCTCATCTTGCTCGTCATGTTCCAGTGCGCGTGTTTGACACGAGGAGAAAGCGGAGCGCCTTAAGTTCCCGGAGAATCTTCCGGTCATCGCTGCGCGAAGCTGCGTCGTGTCCGGTGGTGATTCTTGCCGTGCCGGTTTCCAAACTCTGTCCCCTTCTTATCGCGATAGCTCCGTTTCTGCAAAAGAATGCGCTCGTAGTTGATGTTTGCGCAGTCAAGTCTTGTCCCGCGGAATGGATGAAGAAACTGTTGTCGCGGGATGTGTTTCTTCTCGGGAGCCATCCGTTGTTCGGTCCTCAGTCGGCTGGGTCATCTCTGCACGGTCATGCGGTTGTTCTGTGTCCGCTTCGTTTACCCGAGCGCTTGATGAGGAAGGTCAGGATCCTCTTGAGGCAACATGGCCTTCGGGTAATTACGATGACTCCGCGATCGCATGATCGCGCCATTTCGGAGTCTTTACTGATTACTCAGTATGTTGGCCGATTTCTTGGCGGTGCCGGCATGAAACGATCAAAATTGTCTACGCCAACCTTTGAGGGATTGTTTAATATTGTGGGCGTGGCGAAAAGTGACTCGCGCCAGCTGTTTGACGACTTGCTAAAGTTCAACCCATATACGCGTCGAGTAATTAACAGACTCGAAAGATCACACAGAAATTTTCTCTCGTCAATCTCCAAAAGATAGTACACTCTTTGGTCTTCGAACATGGTTGAGCAGATACTCCACAACACGTTGATTCTTAGGGTTTTTTTCGCAAACTTTACCGATACCTCAGCCACTAAAATCTTACAATAGAAGCCATAATGATTGAAATCAAGAACCTTGTGAAGAAATTTGGCTCGTTCATAGCCGTCAACAATCTTAACTTGAATATCGGGAAAGGAGAGTTTTTTGGTTTCTTGGGTCCTAACGGAGCCGGCAAGACCACAACCATTAAGATGCTCACCGGGTTATACAAACCGAGCGGAGGGTATTGCAGCGTTAATGGCTATGATGTCTTCAAAGCGCCTCTTCCCGCAAAGTTTAGCTTCGGCTATGTACCCGATCAACCGTTTCTGTATGAGAAATTGACCGGGAGGGAATTCTTGTACTTCGTTGGAGGGCTGTTTCAAATCCCCTCACAAGCTCTTCGCGCAAAAGTCGAGCAGTTAAAAGATACGTTTGAGATAGGAAAGTTCATTGACAAACGCGCGGAAGAATACTCGCAGGGCATGCGACAACGGATTGTTCTTTCGGCGGCATTGCTGCACGATCCCAAAGTATTGATCATCGATGAACCAATCGTTGGACTTGATCCTCGAAGCGCACGCCTTGTCAAAGACATGCTCAAGAGAAAGACGAAGGAAGGCCTGACCATATTCATGTCCACCCACCTGCTGGAAATCGTGGAGGAGCTCTGTGACCGGATTGCGATTATCAAGGATGGCAGAATCATTCACGAACAATTCTTGGTGGATCCTTCCGCCCCGGATCGCCGTTTGAACGGAGAGCTTGAAGAAATTTTTCTCAATTTGACCAACTAGGGTCCCCAATGCGCGAACTCCTGCTGATTTTCAACCTGAAGGCGCATACCTTTCTTAAGAAAATCTTCGAGTGGAAGCTCGAGACTATCGCAAAAGACATTTCCTCCTTGCTCATCTTCGGAGGATTTGCCGTCGGCGTGTTCATTCTCTCGCGGACAGTGACGCTTTACCTTTTGCAGGAAGCCCACATTGGACAGTTCCTCTTTCACCGGTTCCTGTCCATGTTGCTCTACGTCTTCTTCATCACGGTAAACCTCGGGAACATGATCGTGTCGTATGCAACGCTGTACCGCTCCCAGGAGGTGAACTTCCTGATGGCGCTTCCGTTGACTCATCAGAAGATTTTTCTCATCAAATTTGTTGACAACTTTTTTTATAGTTCGACCACACTCTCGCTCATCGGTTTCGCAGTTCTCTTGGGGTATGGTTCCTGTTTCGACATGCCCTGGTATTTTTATTTTTTCACCATGTTTTTCATCATGGTGCCGTTCATGCTTATCGCTGGTATTCTGGCAGTTCTGGTGTTGATGTCACTCATTAAGATTGCAGCGCGAATAGGTGTCCGGTGGCTTCTTGCGATTCTGGCTGTCGTGTACCTCTCCGCCATCTATCTCTACTTCCGCGTCATTAACCCGATCGAGCTGGTACAGTCGGTGATGCGTTTTTTTCCCGACGTGAATCAATATTTCGGTCATCTTGACCCGCCATTTGTCAAGTACCTTCCGAATCACTGGGTGACCGAGTTCCTTTATTGGTCTGTGACCGGATCGCCTGAACGCGGGATACCGTATTTCATGATTCTGTTCCTCACGATGCTCGGTCTGGTGGTCGTTGCGGGGATAGTGGCGTACCGATATTACTTCGAAAGCTGGGTTCTTGCGAGTGATGCATCGAGCATGCTGCCCGAACGGAAGAGGAAACCCCTCCTTCAGTTCTTCCTGCTTGGAAAGGAGTGGCTCTTTCGATCTCAAACCGAAAGCATGCTGCGGAGAGACTTCTGGCTGTTCTTCCGCGAGCCAAGTCAATGGCTTCACATGTTGTTGATGATTCTCCTAATGTTGATTTTTCTCGTCTCGATTGGTTCTCTTGACCTTCAGGAGGTGAGGCCGTTTCTTCTCACGATCTCAGTGATGATCGTTTTCCTGTTTGACGGATTTCTGATTGCTTCTATCGCTCTTCGGTTTGTCTTTCCGATGATCAGCCTGGAAGGGGATGCTTTTTGGACCGTTCGGTCTGCCCCGGTTTCTCTTCACAAACTCTACTGGCAGAAATTCACCATGGCAGCAGTCTGCATAGTTCCTATTGCTCTTATCCTCTCGCTGTTTTCCATCTCGATGCTGCGGGGACATACGATTGTCCTTTTGGTGACCGGGGTCGTGAGTACCCTGGTTGCTTTTAGCTTGGTTGCTTTGAATCTGAGTGCCGGCACCTTCTTTGCCATGTTTAACGAGAGGAATCCCATCCGGATCGCTTCGTCGCAGGGAGCGTCGTTGACCTTTCTTCTTTCCATGGTGTATTTAACGCTGGTCATCGCAATCCTCATCGGCCCGTTGGGAAAATTCTATCAATTGTTGATTTCGCGTGGTGTCGTCACTGCCGAATGGATCTATTTCCCATTGGCAAGCATTGCAATTCTCTCCGTGCTAGTGATCTGGCTCTCGTCAACGGCCGGACTCCGTGCGATCCATAAGGATTTTTGAACTGCCAGATCCAGCCACCGTTTCAGAAAATAATACCAAAAAAATGAAAGTCTTGGCCACAACAGTTATTGGACTTTTGCTTTTGATAGCAACTCATGAATCTGTTGCGCAGAAAGTAACTTACATTGAAGAAGCCGACGTTCTCTTCCGCCGTGCTCTTGATAAATACAATCATTCCTATTACGAAGATGCGATTTCGATGTTCGACGGGCTGCTTCAGGATTTTCCCGTAAACCAGAAGACGACCGCAGCGTCTATCATGAGGGCCAAAGCCCTTCTCCGCAATGGTAATCTTGTGGAGGCAGATAGAGCACTCAAGCTCTTTCTCACCCAATTTCCAAACAGCATGTATCGCCCTGATGCCAATTACAGTCTTGGACTGATTTACGTGAAGATCCAAAGATATCAGGAAGCAGCCAGTCAGTTTCTTGCCGCGTGGGAAGAAGCCCGCACGCTCAGAATTTCCATTCGGGTGGAAGATCATTTCCAGGAAGCTCTAGAGCGTACGATTGAAACGCATCTGGATGATGCAGAACTTGCCAATCTCCGAACCCGTTCCACCAGCGATGATTCGGGGGCATTGTTGACTCTCAAAGAAGCAGAGAAGTTCCTTTCCGAGGGGAATCTCTCTGCAGCTGGACGTGCTCTCGATACGCTGAAGCTCCGATACGCCGGGCACCGATTCGTCGATCGTGAGGCGGCGCTTTCGATACGGGTGGTCGATCGGAGTCACGTTGTTCTCGGCGTTCTTCTCCCCCTCCTCAAGAATCATCCCCCATCCGCTCTGAAGGAGATTGGTGAGGAGGTCTTCCGCGGTGTTCAATTTGCGCTCGACGATTACCTGCAGAGTTCTGATACCAAGGTGAAGGTTTCGATTGATGTACGGGATACGGAAAAGGATCCGGTGATTGGCGCACAACAGGCCCGCTCCCTTATTGAGAACCCGGATGTCATAGGAATACTTGGGCCGGTCTTTTCCAATGTTGCAACTTCTACTGTGGGCATGGTCAACATATACGACGTCCCCCTGTTGACACCGACGGCGAACACGAACGGCCTTGCGGCTACGGGGCGCTATATCTTTCAAGCGAACCCGGATTATGAAAACAGAGGACGCGCATCGGCGGTCAACGCAGTGCGAAATCTTGGATTAAAGAACTTCGCGGTTGTCGCTCCCGAAGAAGGGGTAGGGAAAATGATGGCAGAAGGGTTTCTGAGAGAAATTCTTTTGCTGGGCGGTGAGATAATTGGGACGCAATGGTACACCCGGGGAACCACCGATTTGAAGAATCAGCTTTCCACACTCCGTCGTGCTGGGATGATGCACTCAGCGGCACCCATCATTTCGTTCGAGGGCCGCCTGAACCAGGGAGACATTGCCAAGCTGATACAACTTGGCGTGCCGAGGGCAAGGCTTGATTCAATGATTGCTCATCAGGTAGTGGTGAACGGAAAAGATTTACTGGGCCCGAATGCGAAGGAGCTTATTGATTCGCTTGAAATTACCGCCAAATATGACGATCCACGGATCGACAGCCTGATATATCCCGTGACCTCAGTTGATGCAGTCTATGCGCCCATCAATTCCTCTGGCGAGATCGGTGTGCTCTCTTCTCAACTTGTCTATTTCAATTTTCAAACTCAAATTCTCGGTTCCGGGGAGTGGGAGAATCTTGTCGAACTTGATGCGAACAAGCGGTATTGCAAGAATGTGATTTTTGAATCGGATTATTATGTGAACGAACAGTCAACGGCGTACACCAGGTTCTACAATCAATTCCTTGAACAATACAAGAAGCCCCCCGGGAAAAATTCACTGTATGGGTATGATTCCGCACGACTTCTCTTGACGTTGATTCACAATGGGGCGACAACGCGTCAGGCTTTGCAGAATGCCCTGAGTTCGGTGGATAATGTGCCCGGACTGCATTCACGCATTGGTTTGGCTGAGCGGAGAGTGAACTCGTGGCTGCATATCATGCAATACAACGGTGAGACCATCCAGCACATGGCTGAGGTCAACGTGAATCTGCCGGTTCAAAAGGATGAAGTCGATGGGACGAAACAGTTTTGACGAAGAGAACAATACCCGGACCCGTATCAAAGATTGGCCCGAAGACGAACGCCCGCGGGAGAAACTCCTGCGACAGGGTGCCAGCGTGCTCTCTGACGGAGAACTATTAGCATTGCTTATCCGTTCCGGCACAGGCAAGGAAACCGCTATCGATCTGGGAAGGCGGATCCTGACGGAACAGCGCTCATTGCGTAACATCGCTGGGATGAGTGCAAACGAACTGATGCGTATCCATGGGATCGGTGAGGCAAAGGCAGTCGAACTCCTTGCGGCTTTCGAACTTGGACGAAGAGTGCAGGGGGCGAAGCTGGAGGATAGGACCACGATTCGGTCACCGGAAGACGTCTTTCGAGTACTCCAGCCCCGCCTTCGTGACCTCAAGAAAGAAGTCTTCTATGTGCTGCTTCTTGATTCGAAGAACGGTCTCCAGAGGGAACAGGAAGTCACAAGCGGGACGCTGAATGCGAGTCTCGTCCACCCTCGTGAGGTCTTCAAGCCTGCTATTGACTTTCTGGCAGCATCGGTTATCGTTGTACACAATCACCCCAGTGGGAATCCTGAACCGAGCGCAGAAGACAAGGAGATTACAAAGCAACTCGTTGAGGCAGGGAAGATCTTGGGGATTCCCTTGCATGATCATATTATCATCGCAGGAAATGGATATACCAGCCTTGCGGAAAGAGGTTTATTGTGAATAGTCGGGAGCACTTTTCTCTTTTTGTGTGCTTTGACTGATTTTATTTGACAAACGGGCATTTTTTTAGTATAATCGTCTCAGCTTAAATTGAATTTTCACCTCAATCCCACCTATCTACATATATCAGGAGAAGCTCAAATGCAGAAAAGCACACGTAGCTCGATCTTTGCTATTGCGCTCCTCTTTGCAAGTTCGTTAGTGTTGTTCAGTTGTTCCTCGTCGCCGAGTGATGAGGAATTGAAAATGCTGAGAGACTTGAAAGAAGAGACGACTTCTTTGCAGAATGATATTGCAAAGAAGGAGCAAGACAAGGCAGCTTTGGAACGCGAAGTTGCGGAAAAGAATGCCAGGCTGAAGAAGTGCAATGATGACCAGCAGGTCGTTAAACAGCGCCTTGGCCAGTAACTACCAGACTATGAAGGAGTTCCAAACAATGAAATCACTATTCCTCACGACGATAGTCCTGGCCGCTTTAATGGTCTGTGTTGGTGGCGCTGTTGCGCAGGAAGAGATGTCCAAAGACCAGTGGCAACAGGAAATGAATCAGTACACAGCGATGCGGAACGAGCTGAGTACAAAATTAAAGACATTGAATGATCAAATCACTGCATTAAGATCGCAGTCAACGTCACTCGACGCCGATATTACAAAGTGCATGGACGAGTTATACGCTCTCGTCGGGTCAAACGCAGACTTGGCGGCAGAGTATCGCAAGAAAATTGAGGCGGCCGAAAACAACGCCAACGAACTGATGCGTCTTTCCGACGGCGATCTTGCGGCGCGATCCGGAGAAGTCGACCAACTGGAAGCGACAGTGAAAAGTCTCTGGGAAAACAAGCTCTCGCTGATCCCCGAGTTCTGGGACAGGCTGACGGCACTGAACGAAAAGATCAAATCTCTCCGTTCGACCCTCGCCGGAGCAGTCAAAATGTACACAGTCGGCACCTGGTCCCGCGATCGGGATTGCCTCTGGAACATCGCGAAGAAGAAGGACATTTATGACAACGCATGGCACTGGCCGAAAATCTGGCAGGGCAACCGGGACCAGATCAAAGATCCGGATGTTATCCATCCTGGCCAGAAGTTGATGATTCCTACCAAGGGCGAGATGACAGGTGCTGAAAAGTCCGCGGCAAAGTCATATTATAGCAAGAAAGCTGGCGCGCAACCGTAAGAGGCTCTTTTCTCTTAATGCAACAACCGCATAACGATTCGAAGCCCTCGTTCCTGTACAGGACGGGGGCTTTATGTTTTTCACAAAGAAAAAGGAATAGACTTATTTGGTAGAGAAGAAAGTTAGGATTGAAGGGGGAAACACGTTCGATCTCCTTGGCTTGAACGACTCAAATCTTCAAATTGTCGAGAGAAAGTTCGATTCGACGATTGTCGTCCGCGGAGATACCATTACCATTCGAGGTGTGCAATCGGAAGTCGAAAAGATTGAGCGAATTTTCAAAGAACTCTTATTCCTTCTTAATCGGAACGGTAACCTCACACACAATGACGTTGAAACCGTTATTGACCTTGTTACGGTAAACGGAGAACCACCCCTTCCGAAAACGGCAGTCTCGGGGATGTCGAGTGAGGAGCTCGACGCATCTATCCTGTACACCAACAACCAGATCATCCGCGCGAAAACCCCCGGGCAGCGGGAATATCTTCTTCAAATGAGGAAGAACGATATTGTGTTCGCGGTCGGTCCTGCCGGTACAGGAAAGACCTACATGGCGGTTGCCCTTGCGGTTGCCAGCTTGAAGAACCATGAGATTACGAAGATCGTTCTGACCCGACCTGCGGTTGAAGCGGGGGAGAGTCTTGGGTTTCTACCGGGTGATTTGAAGGAGAAGATCGATCCATACCTTCGGCCCCTGTATGATGCCCTGGACGATATGCTGCCGGGTGACAAGCTGAAGACGTACATAGAAAAACGAGTCATTGAAATAGCGCCGCTTGCTTATATGCGGGGTCGAACGCTGAACAACGCATTTGTCATTCTTGATGAAGCACAAAATGCCTCCGCCATGCAAATGAAAATGTTTCTGACGAGGTTAGGTCCCAACTCGCGCGCGATCATTACGGGCGACGTGACACAAATCGATCTTCCATCAAAAGCAAGTTCTGGTTTGGTGCAGATTCAGGAGGTGTTGCAGCAGGTGGAGGGAATTTCGTTCGTCTACCTCGACCGAAATGACGTTGTCCGTCACCGACTTGTGAAAGATATTATCGACGCCTACGAAAAGTACAACAACACTGTATCCCGTACCGCTCCTGACCCACTCACGGGGAGCGGGAAGTAATCAATAGCCGTTCTCTTTCGCCGAATTCCAAAGAGCATCCATCTCTTCGAGCGATGAATGATGGATATCTTTGCCCTGGTTGCGGAGTTCCTCCTCGACGAACTGGAAACGTCGTATGAATTTTTCAACCGTTGCCCGCAGGGCGTTTTCTGGATTGATGTTTTCGAACCGGGCATAATTCACCAGGGCGAACAAGTAGTCTCCAAATTCTTCCTCCGTATGCTCTTGATCTCCTGAAGCAAGTGCCTGACGAAACTCTTCCGTTTCCTCCTTGACTTTCAGCCACACGTCATCTTTGCTGTTCCAGTCAAAGCCCACTTTGGCGGCTCTTTCCTGAACCCGCCCTGCTCGCTGAAGCGCAGGAAGATGTTTTGGTATCCCCTCAAGCACAGAGGTTCGTCCTTCAGCCATTTTCAGCTTTTCCCAGTTGTGCTTTACTTCGTTTACATCACTCGATTGGAGAGCTCCAAAAACATGGGGATGCCTGCGAATAAGTTTGTCGGTGATATGGCGGAAAATATCGTGGAGAGAAAACTCTCCTGACTGTTCGGCAATCGTCGCGTGCATGACGATGTGCAGAAGAAGGTCACCGAGCTCTCTTTGCAACTCATCAAGGTTGTTCTCATCAAGTGCCTCCACCACTTCGTAACATTCCTCCACGAGGCTATGGCGTATCGACTGGTGTGTTTGCTCCTTGTCCCACGGGCACTCTTTTCTGAGACGTCTCACGACGCGGACAAACTCTTCGAACTCTTCCATCGGGATTTTCGGGTATTCACTCATTGGCTCTCCGATTCATTCAACGGTTGCGCCAACGTAGACATTTTGGATTTGACTTGCAACGAAGGCGTTTTGTCTGTGGATTCTGGCTGGTTGATTTTCTATATTGACCCCAATTAATTTGTTAAGTTCCGTGATCTTCCTTCATCCAATATGAAACGAAACGTTGCCGTCGGTATTTCCGCATTGATCTTGTTCGTTGTTCTTATTGTTCTCTTGTGGAGACCGAAGAAAGACGCCTCAATGCTTTTGATTAACGGCGTCGTCTATACCGTCAATGCGGCTGCTCCGTCCGCTGAGGCAATCGCGATTGAGAATGGCCATATTCTCGCGCTCGGTTCGAGTGATGATATCCTTTCAACATATTCCTCACAGCAGATTATTGATCTTCAGGGAAAGGGTGTCTATCCCGGGTTCATTGATGCACATGCACACCTTGAGGGGCTGGGCGCTTCATTGCTCATACTTGATCTTACTGCTGCACCTTCTGTCGAAGAAATCCAACGGCGGATCCGGGAGCGTGTTGCCATTGGTGATGCGATATCGTGGATTCGGGGCCGTGGATGGGACCAGAACCTTTGGCAGAACAAAGCGTTCCCGACAAAGTCGATGCTTGATTCAGCGACGAACGATATTCCTGCTTATCTCGTTCGGGTTGATGGGCACGCAGTGTGGATCAACAGCAAGGCTATGGAGTTGGCTGGGGTCACGAATGCGACCGCCGATCCTGAAGGGGGTCGCATTGAACGTGATGAAGCCGGCAATCCGACAGGTGTCTTTGTCGACAGGGCAGTAAATCTTATCGCAAGCGCGCTCCCCGCGCCATCTGACCGGGAGAGAATGCGTGCCGTCGAACTTGCAATCCAGGCTTGCCTGAAGATAGGATTGACCGAAGTACACGATATGGGGGTCGATCTTGAAGGCATTGAAATATATCGCACACTCATTCGAGAAAAGAAATTTCCATTTCGAGTCTATGTTGCTATTGATGGCGTTGGAGAAACGTGGGATCATTTTCAAAAAACCGGTCCGGAGTTGGGCGAACCTGAGTCTCGGCTGATTATCCGTGCATTGAAACTCTACGCGGATGGTGCATTAGGTTCTCGTGGTGCCGCGCTTATCGAACCCTACGCTGATGATCCGGGGAATAGAGGTCTAACCCTGATACGACAGGATTCACTCCAGGAGGCCGCCGCAAAGGCGTTGGCCAAAGGATTCCAGGTTTGCACTCATGCTATCGGTGATCGAGGGAACCACATTGTGCTTAATGCCTACGAGAGGGCGTTTCAGACAGGACATGTCAAAGGTGCCGATGTGCGGTTTCGTGTGGAGCACGCACAGGTGGTTTTGCCGGACGACATTCCGCGGTTCTCGCTTCTTGGAATCATTCCATCAATGCAACCAACGCATTGTACGTCGGACATGTATTGGGCGGGTGATCGCATCGGACCTGATCGTGAGAAAGGTGCATACGCGTGGAGATCATTCATCAAAGCGGGATCCATCATTCCAGGTGGCTCTGATTTTCCGGTCGAAAGTCCCAATCCACTCCTTGGGTTCTATGCAGCAATCACTCGCCAGGATGTTCATGGTTGGCCAAAGGGTGGATGGCACCCTGAGGAGCGGATGACCAGGGAGGAGGCGCTCGAGTCGTTTACGTCGTGGGCTGCGTATGCATCGTTTCAGGAAAAAACCAAGGGCACGCTTGAACCGGGAAAAGTTGCTGACCTGGTGGTCCTTTCAAATGATATCATGAAAGTGGAACCGGCCCTTATTCCAAAGACCACCGTGGATATTACTATGATCGAAGGCGAAGTAGTCTATTCTTCCGGTGAAGTTGTTCCTCCAACACAGTGATCAGAGAGAGGAATAAACTCCTCATCACTCGTACCTTCCATCAATTGTTATGACTGAGTCGAGAGAGGTTCAGAGAAAGAATTTCTATCTGAACGCGGCCGAAGGAGCAGCTTTTGCTTCCGGGTCCGCATTCATTTCCCCACAGACAGTCCTTCCAGCGCTAGTCGTTGCACTTGGAGGCAGCAATGTGGTTGTCGGTTTTGTGGGAGTGATCTTATGGGTCGGCTTGTTTCTTCCCCAGTTGTTTGCTGCCCGTTTTGTTGAAACATTGCCCTGGAAAAAACCGTGGGCACTAGGCTTCGGTGTAGCGCAAAGGAGCGTTGTTCTCTTTATGGGACTCGCGGTGTTCTTCTTTGGACCGTCTCAACCTGAAGTGGCTCTTCTTCTCCTGTTATTGCTTCTCCTTCTTAATCAGATTCTCCTTGGCGTTGCGACGCCCGGCTGGTTCGATCTTTTCGCGAAACTCACCCCACCCCGAAGACGCGGCAGGTTGTTTGCAGTGAGGAACTCCATTGGCGGCATAGGTTCGTTTCTTTGCGGACTCCTGTTAATGTTTTTCCTGAGAACTATGGAGTTTCCGCACGGTTACGCCCTTGCGTTCCTATGTGCCTTCGCTCTCCAAGGGCTGTCAATTCTTATTCAGACAAAACTGGTGGAGGCTGATCCGAGTCCGGTGGGTGCACCCCGAAAGATGTTCCCATTTCTCCGACATCTTCCTGATGTGCTGCGCTCGAATATCGCCTTTCGGCGATTCCTTGGCGCTTCTGCTTTTCTTGTCATCGCGGTCATGCCAGTTTCCTTCTTCACGGTGTACGCACTTCACAAATTCGATGCGGACAAGAGTGTTGTAGCACAGTTTACCCTCGTAATGGTTGCGGCCCAGGTCGTTAGCGCGCCGCTCAACGGACTTCTCGCCGACCGAAAAGGAAATAAGGCGACAATTGTGCTTGCCTCCTGTGCGATGCTCGTGGCGACGCTTTGGGCGCTCCTTGCGCCATCACTGGCCTGGTTCACGGTGGTGTTTGTGTTTGTCGGTTTTAACTTGACCGGTGATCTTATGGGTCGATACAATATCTCGGTTGAGTATGGTCCGCCGATGAAGCGATCGACATATATTGGCCTGATGAATACTATTCTGGCCCCTTTTTACTTTGCAAGCGTTGCCGGCGGCTGGATCAGTGAGACATTCGGGTATGAGGCAATGTTTCTCGCTGGTGCAACGGCGTCGGTGATTGGCATTTCCTTTATGATGCTAAAGGTGGTGGACCCTCGCTCCATCCATCCAAATCCCTCGTAAGCGTCGTTGCATTTCAATGAAGGGCCGGCTATATTGGAAACCATTATGACAGATTCTCCAACGATGATCGCTGAAGACGTAAAGCAATGGACGATTCTTCGTCTTGTAGAATGGGGAGCGGAATACTTGCAGCAGAGAGGGTTGGATGAGTCCCGCCTTCATTGTGAACTTCTCCTCGCGCATGTCCTCCGAATGACGCGTGTTCAACTCTATATGCACTTCGACCGCCCTTTGACCCAAGTGGAGTTGACAGAATTCAAAACCTTGTTCAAGCGAAGATTAACGCGCGAGCCACTCCAATTCATCCTTGGCGAAACCGAATTTATGGGACTGCCGTTGTATGTCGACTCTAACGTCCTGATACCAAGACCCGAGACAGAGATTCTGGTAGAACGAGTTATGGACATCGTGAAAGAACTGTGGACGAAGCCTGTCTCGATTCTTGATGTGGGGACAGGCTCGGGCAATATTCCCATCGCTCTGGCGAAATCCTTTCCTGACGCACGCATCGTATCGGTGGATATCAGCGCTGAAGCACTTGCAACCGCACAGCGCAACCTCGATCGTCATTCTATTATGAACGTTGAGTTGCGATGCAACGATATTCTCCATGATTTTTCCGACCACGAGCTTTTTGACGTTATTGTGTCCAATCCTCCGTATATCTCTCAGGCCGAGCATGGAACACTTGCGGAGGAAGTGCGCGATTTCGAACCCACGATTGCGACGACAGACGGAGGAGACGGTTTCCGGTTCATTCGACGCCTTGCTGAATTATCAATGAGAAATCTTCATCCTCGAGGATTGCTGGCACTCGAGATCGGTCATGGTCAGAGGGATGCCGCCGTCGATTGTTTCCAATCCTCCGGATTGATGGACATCCGGGTTTTTGAAGACTATGCATCCATTCCCCGGATAGTCTGTGGAGTCCGGGCCGGTTGAGAGCGTTGATTCAAAAAGTAAGCAAGGCACACGTCACGATTGACGGGGAGACGCACGGCAGCATTGGCAAAGGCTTCGTCATTTTCCTTGGCATCAAGAAGGGGGATAATCAATCGGCAGCGGAATATCTCGCTGAGAAATGTTCGCACCTACGAGTCTTTGAGGATGAAGCAGAAAAAATGAATTTAGCTCTGAGCGATGTCGACGGTCAGTTGCTCATTATTTCGCAGTTCACATTATATGCAGATGTGGAGAAAGGGAACCGTCCGGGATTCAGCGATGCGGCGAGACCCGAAGAGGCTGAACCTCTTTACGAGCATTTTGTGGCAAGAATGAAAGGCATTCTGGGCGAAGAGAAGGTCGCCACCGGCGTATTCCGTGCGATGATGGAAGTGCACCTGGTCAATGAAGGTCCCGTCACGATCATAATTGAAAGCAAGAACTAAATACTCACAATCAGGAGAGGCTCAATGATGCGCCATTTCCTACTTCCTGTCACTCTTCTCATTTTCTCTTCACCGTACCTCCATGCTCAAAATCCTTTTGAGACTCTCAAAACAGTTCACTTTGAGGTAAAGTACGAGAAGGGTGTTCCGGAACTCGATGCCCGGCAAGTAGCAGATTACCTTGAAGAAGATTACACCTACCTCAATAAACAAACCGGCCTGGAGTTACAGCAGCCACTTGTTGTTCGCCTCTACGCATCTCTTGGCTCCTACATTTCCCAATCAAAAATGAAGAAGACATGGAGAGGTGGATTTTATGAAAGGGGAGTGTTCCATTTGCAGCCGGTCGAGTCGCTGCTCAAGAGGAAAATTATGGAGCAGACACTCTCATTTGAATTTGCAACGGCAATGCTCGATGAGGTGGGGAGAAAAGGATGTCCGCGATGGCTGCGAGAAGCGTTCGCGGTATCCTATTGTGGAGAAATGGCGGGACTCACTCCAGCCTATGGAATGCTCATCTCGTACTTTTCAGATCTCGATCAAATCATTGAGCAATATCCCGATCCGCCGAAACGGGACGACGTTCATTTCGTATTAGGACATACAATGAAGTTCATCGTCGATCGCTATGGCGAGGACCGAGCCAATGGAGTGTTTAAGGCCTTCGATGGAGTGACTGGCGTTGAAGAGGTATTCTCCAGGCAATTCAAGGAGAGTTACGTGGCTATCGAGAAGGCCTGGGCGGCATATATCTCGACACAGACCCAGAAGCTGAAAAAGTAGGCTCGGGAAGAATACTTCCCATTTCGTTTCTCTGGATCCTCAGTGAACGTCCTCATGTTTTTTCTTGATGGAGTAGGCATTGGGAATGCCAACCCCGCGGAGAATCCCTTCTTTGCTGCGGAGTTGCCAGCCCTTCGCTCCATCGTGGGAGGCACGCTTCCGTCCCTTCTCGATCCATCCCAGCGCGGCGATCGCGGGCAGGTTATCTCGATTGACGCGTGTCTTGGAGTGCCCGGACTTCCGCAAAGTGGTACCGGCCAGGCGGCTCTTTTCACAGGTGTCAATGCATCTCAATTCGTTGGCAAGCACTTCGGGCCACACCCGTATTCTACTCTGAAGCCAATCATCATCGAGAAGAATATCTTCCGACAACTCATTCAAAAAGAGAAGAAAGTTTGCTTTGCGAATGCATTTCCACAGCGTTTCTTCGACTACCAAAAGAAGAAAAGATCGAGACTCACTGTTACCACGTTTTCGTGTCAACAGAGCGGAGTGCGTCTCCTCGATGCGACCGACCTGGATCGTGGGGAAGCAATTTCCGCTGATATAACGAACATCGGCTGGAAAGATCTCGGGCACCCGGGCGTGTATCCGATTGCAGCAAAGACCGCTGGCCAGCGGCTTGGCGCTCTCACGCGGGATTATCACTTCGTGCTCTTTGAGTATTGGAAGACCGACCATGCCGGCCACGCAATGAATCATGCGGATGCTATTTCCACACTTGAGGTCTTTGACGAGTGCCTCGGAGCAGTTCTCTCAGAGGTTGATCTCGAGAAGACCCTTATCCTCCTCACGAGTGACCATGGAAATATTGAGAACCTCCAGGTGAAGACCCACACCCGCAATCCGGTCCCACTTTTGGTTGCGGGAAATCGGTCCGGTGATTTTGTGACTCTTTTGAAAAATCAATCGACAACTCCCGATCTCACCCACGTAACACCCCTTCTTGTGGAATTTCTTACAACATGAAACAGCGCATAGAACCCCGATCATTGCCTGCATTGAGAGCATCCCTCCTTGCAATCTCAGGCATCTTGTTGGCTGAGCATTTTGCGATCACACCTGATATTCTCCTACTGCCTCTCGTCATCGTGACCATTGCTGTCTTTGTTGCGGTGACCTTCCAGCCTGGTGAGCAAAATTCATGGTCGTTCCTTCTGGTGTCGATGTTATGGACGCTCCTTGGAGGAGCAAAGATTTCTTTTGACGATAGGAGTTCCCGAATTGTCAATCTTGATGACAACGAGGAAATTGTTATCGTGGGAATCGTAACGAATGCACAAAGAGGAGAGAGAATACGTTTCATCCTTCATCCTTTGTATTCGTCGCTTCGCGGAGAGGAAAAAACACTGGGAGGCGATCTGCTTGTTTCTCTTGGGAAGAACGACATGTTTTCTGATTCCATCAGTGTTGGCAGTACCTTGGTTGGAAAAGGAAGGATCATGCCAATCACATCCCGGCGAAACCCGGGTGAGTTTGATCCGCGTCGCTTCTACGCCGCACAGGGAATTCTGTACAGTCTTCAATTTGATGTGGATGGCATGAAGGTCATAGGAAAAGCGGGGGGAAGCTGGCTTGAGCGTGTCCTTATCATTCCTGCGCGCACTTATGTCGGTGCGAGAGTGGATGATTGGATCGGAGGAGAAGAGGGCGAATTGATGAAGGGTCTTCTTCTTGGAGATCGGAGCGGGCTGTCGTACGCTACGCGCGACGCTTTTGCCCGTTCCGGCGTCGCACATGTGCTTGCTGTATCAGGTGCTCATGTCGCGATCATCGGCGCATTTCTTTTCTTTGGAGCACGACTCCTGAGGTTTCCTAAGTGGGCTGGTATCGTCGCGACGGCAGCCGGCTTCCTGTTCTTCATGTTTCTCACCGGGTCCCATCCCCCTGTAGTGCGGGCGGTTATTATGGGATTGGTGCTTCTTGCAGGAATGCTTCTCCAACGCCGCACCAGTGCGCTCAATTCAATTGGAGTTGCCGCCCTTATTATTTTAGGAATGGATGCGAGGCAGGTATTCGACATAGGCTTCCAACTCTCCTTTGTTGCGGTGGTTGCTCTTTTGTACATAACACCAATGCTTAATGATTTTCTCAGCCGGCACCTCCAACCGCCGTCGATTTGGAATCGGATACTGTACCGGGCGGGACAAGCCATCGGCGTGACAGCGATAGCCACGGTGGCCACCCTTCCATTTGTAGCGAATTATTTCGGGCAAGTCTCCATCATCGGTCTGATCGCAAATCTTCCGGTGATCATCGGAGTGACCGGCGGCATCTATGCAGGGTGTCTTTCTCTCCTCAGCGGACTCGTGATTCCCTATGTCGGATCTGTGTTTGCTGAACTCGCGCATTTGTTCTTGACTGCGACATTATCGATCACCAAGTTCTTCGCAAGCTCGTCCTACGCAACACTCACCGTAAGTTGGTTCAGTTGGTTTGAGGCTCTCACGCTCTATTGTGGGACTTTGCTCGTGGTTCATTGGTCATCATCAACAATCAGGAAGAGATTCTTTTTCGCAACTCTGCTGTTTCTTAACCTCGTGGTTTGGACGTCGTTTGATGGCGGCTTGGCGAAGGCTCCGAACGTATTACGTGTGAATGTTTTGGATGTCGGTCAGGGCGACGCGATCTTCGTGGAGTTTCCAGGGGGACAAACGATGTTGGTTGATGCCGGGCCTCGACTCTCCACATATGATGCCGGGGAGAGAGTCGTAGTTCCTTTTTTGCGCCGGAAGGGTATTTCTACTCTCGACTATCTGGTTGTAACGCACCCGCATGCGGATCATCTTGGAGGGATCGCGTCGGTGTTACGAGATGTTGAGGTGAAGCTAATTGTGGAGTGTGGGGAAAGCGTACCATCGGCATTGTACAAAGACTATGTTGTGTCGCGCGAGGATGAACATTGTCCCGTTCTTCTCGGCCGGGACGGGATGATTGTTCCAACGATAGTTAATGCCCGCGCGTTTATACTGCATGCCGGTGAAGATGGATACGTTCATTCCAATCTCAACAACTTCTCCGTTGTATTGAAGATCCAGTATGGCAAAACTTCATTCCTGCTTACCGGTGATGCCGAAGAAGAGGTGGAGGAACATCTCGTTCATGCGTACGGAAGATTTCTTTCCTCCTCCGTTCTTAAGGTCGGTCATCATGGAAGTGCAACGAGTTCGACATCACATTTCATGAAAGAGGTCAAGCCTTCTCTTGCGATGATCTCTGTCGGCCGCAACAACAAATTCGGGCATCCCTCCAACGAAGTATTGACCCGCTTTGCGAGCGACGGAATTCCTGTGGTAAGAACTGACAATGACGGAGCAATTATCGTGGAATCAGACGGAACCTCAATTCGTCAGGTTGCGTGGCGACAATAGAAGGAACCCGAATGCATCTGGAGTCGATTCGAAAATATTGTCTGGGAAAGGAGGGAAAGATTACAGAAGAATTTCCGTTCGATGAAGAAACACTTGTGTTCAAAGTAGGGGGGAAGATGTTCCTCTTGACAAATATAGACGGTCATCCTCTAAGTGTAAACTTGAAATGCGAACCTGCACTCGCCGTGGAACTACGTGAGCGCCATGCTGCGGTACAGCCAGGATATCACATGAACAAGCAGCATTGGAATACCATTATTCTTGACGGAAGTATTCCTGATAGGGAGGTTCGAAAAATGATAGACATGTCGTATGAACTGGTGGTGAGGACTTTGAGGAAGGCGGACCGGCCATGAGTTTCCGGTGGGATACGAAATTGTACCCCACCAGAGAACATTCAGATTTGGTCGGTGAAATGCTTCTTGGAAATGAGGTAGAAGGTGATGAGTCCTGCTCCACCAAAAAGTGCGATCAAGGCAGGATACACACCCTCTTCAACGAAGTAGTTGGCATGCAACCACAGTCCCACAAGAACAGCAAGGCCTATGCATGCGAAGACGATACCCCATTTCAAAGCGACAAGCGGGTGGCCGACCGCTCTGGTTGACCGTTGATAGAGTGTCTTGATGTCTTCAGCGGAAAGACCCTTCTCAAGCATAGTAAGACGCTCGCGATGCCTTGTCAGGAGCCATAACGCAATCACTGTTGCGACCGCGATGAAAAAGGAAATTGGAATTAGAACTTCGCCTGGTTCCATGGTATGAACCTCCTTAAGTATCAGAATGTGTTTCTAGCGTTCTGTTTTCTTAGACATCACGTTTATCAAGAATGTTTCACTTGGATTCATGAAACATTCTTGCCTGTTTTGCAGTCTTACAACCAAAGGATCTTTTGCACCTGAGGGAAGTTCATGGCGCCACCACCATCTGATTGGGATATCGTCCAGGAAGTACGTTCCGGGGATGCGAGGTCATTTCGCCGTTTGGTGAAGATGCACGAGAGCCAGGCAATGACCCTTGCCGTTCGGGTACTGAAGAGCCGCGAAGAGGCGGAAGAGATCGTCCAAGATGCGTTTGTAAGGGCGTTCCGCAATTTGCATCAGTTTAGAGGTGAAGCGAAATTCGGGACTTGGCTCCATCGAATCGTCTATAATTTGTGCATGACGAAAGTAAGTCGGCGCCGGAACGATTGTCTGCATCAATCACTGGATGAACCAGGTATCGATCTTCCCATGGCCGATGAGAGCGGCAGTTCAGGGCTGGAACAATTGCAAGACCGAGAACTGCGACAGTATTTGACGAAAGCGGTTGATGAGCTTCCCGAGAAACTGCGGACGGTGGTGACACTTTTCTATGTCCACGAAATGAAATACAACGAAATCTGCACTGTCATGGATCTTCCAGAAGGGACAGTAAAAACCTATCTCTTTCGGGGAAGAGCCATGTTGCGCAAGAAATTCTCATCAAGTCTGATGAAGGAGGTAACAGCGGCATGAACGCCATTAAGCATCTACAGGATCAGGAGCAACAAGCCTTTGTCGATAAGACCTTGAGCATCGCTGACTCAAAGCGAGTATCTGATCACCTGCTGCTTTGCCCTGAGTGTCGAAGAGTGCATGAAGGGGTGGAACGTATTGACGGAGCGCTCCGCCGACAAACCCTGGTGAGTGTCAGGTCTGATTTTGCTGACCGGGTTATGGAGCAGCTAGGATACGGAACAACGCCGTTTCTCTTTCAACTATTCAAAGGCTTTTCTTTTTTCTTCGCCTTCCTGATCGTCATGACCATCATGTCCGCGACCTTCGTTGTTACAGGTGTCATCGGTACAGGAGGAGTGGACACCTCACCGACCACGTTGGGTGCTCTGTCCGAAAGAGCCTTCGGGAGTATTGGGTCCGCGGTGAGTTGGTTCAACGAAACGTTGCGGGAAGGACTTCCACGTTCCCTTCCCGGGGAAAGTTCCCGTGTAATACTGTGGATGCTTGCCGGTGGATCGATCGTGGTTCTTGTGGACAGGTTATTCCAATGGCGGGGAAGTCACCGTTGAGCTACTTAGTGGTGAGCCACAGCAAGGCATTCCTCGTAATACTGCTCATATTCATCCACAACCTTCTTCACATCGAAGTTCTCCACCGCGCGTTTTCGCGCAGCAGCGCCGAACATTTTTTGTTTGGTAGGGTTGCTCAAGAGATCGATGGAGTATCTTGCCATTCTGTCGACATCCCCGATTTCTGCAATAAATCCCGTCTCGCCGTGCACCTGAAGTTCGGGCAAGCCTCCCACACTGGTGGAAATGACAGGAACCTCGCACGCCATTGCCTCCAGCGCGGAAAGTCCGAAGCTCTCCGATTGACTGGGCATCAGGAACAGATCGGCTGCTGAAAGAATCTGGACGAGTTCCTGTTGCTTTCCCAAAAAGCGGACTTTCTCTTTGATCCCAAGCTCGCGAACAAGCATCTCACACGAAGATCGCTCCGGTCCGTCGCCAACCAAAATCAGGCATGAAGGAATTGCCTTCTGCACCTGGTTGAATATCCGTATTGCATCCTGCACACGCTTTACCGTGCGGAAGTTCGAAATATGAACAAGAATCTTCTCCCCTTTAGGAGCAAAGACTCCGCACACGTCATCGCATGGCATCCGCTTGTACTTGTCAATGTCAACAAAGTTCGGGATAACACGAATATCTTTGTCGATTCCGTAGTTCGTGGTGGTTTTCTCACGGAGGAACCGTGAAACCGCGGTCACCCCGTCACTCTGTTCAATACTGAATTTCATAACAGGTAGGAAACTCGGTTCGAGACCGACGAGAGTAATATCTGTGCCGTGCAACGTTGTGACGATTTTCAGTCCGTTCCCTAGGATCTCTCGCGCAAGGAAGGCGCTTGTTGCGTGAGGAATCGCATAATGGGCATGAATGAGATCGAGTTTTTCAAACTTGGCCACTTCGACCATCTTGCTCGCAAGCGCAGGTGTGTACAATGGAAAATCAAAGAGGGGGTATGTGGCCATCTCGACTTCGTGATAAAACACATTTCCCGAATACCCGTTGAGCCTCATTGGCAGGGCATAGCTGATGAAATGTACCTTGTGACCCTTGTCTGCGAGTGCTTTTCCCAATTCCGTTGCAACAACGCCACTCCCGCCATAGGTGGGGTAGCATACCATTCCGATTTTCATTCGTATTCCTTTGTTTGCAGAAAGATACGGAAATTCATTGAGGGCTTCAAACTCTTGAATGCTGGAGTTTGAATACATACATTTTCAAAGTCCACACTCTTTAACGAGTATTACCCCGATGAAGTTTCCACCGATGGCGCCGGACGAATTCCTAACAATAACAAATCCCGTCGAACGTGAGACGAAGGTTTTGAGCTCCCGGTTCCTCGCGCTGGCGCTTCCCATTCAGGGAAGAGCGGATGTTGACGAATGTTTGGCTGCAAGACGGAAGAAATTCCACGATGCAACGCATCATTGCTACGCTTATCGCATTGGGATAGCAGGGGAAGATTTTCGGGCGAATGACGATGGCGAACCGAATGGCAGTGCCGGGAAGCCTATTCTGGCAGCGATAGACAAACTAGCACTGACGAATGTCCTTGTCGTCGTCACACGCTATTTTGGCGGGAAGAAGCTTGGGGTCGGCGGTCTCGTTCGGGCCTATGGGGGGGCAGCGGAAGACGTCCTCGCGTCTTCAGAGAAAATGAAAAAACTGGTTGTCTCGACTATTCATGCAACGTTTCCACATGGACTCATCGGGCAAGTGATGCACGTTGTCGAAAGCGCGGGAGCGATAATCCACGATACGCATTATGATGAAGACGTACATCTGGAGATTCATGTGCGCCGGACATTAACACAGAATCTCAAAGAGAGGTTGATAGCTTCTACGAGCGGAAACATCCTCCTGAAAGAGTAGCCGCTAGAAATCCTTCCGTTGAAAAACCCACAAACTCGCCCCAAGGATTAATCCTGAGACGGCTATTGACTGAACGAGCGGTTCCCACATGAATGATTGATGGATGATGAACTGTTCGTTCGAAGCTTGCAGTGCCCGGATTTGTGGCAGAGCATAGTAGAAACCATCGACAATTGTTCTATAGACAACATTTTGAGAGAGAAGGTACAACGAGCGCTCACGGCTCTCAAGTAAACCAGCGACCACAACCTGATAAAACAAGACACCGAGGATTGGAACGACTGCATTCCGCACGAGAATTCCTATCAAAACAGAGATTGTATAAAGACAGGCAAAAACCAGAGTCAATATGAATGGAGCAATGAGAAAATGCGCATTCCACACCCCTAATTTGAGGCCAAAAATCAGCCAGAGGGCGCCGAGAAAATAGAGTGCGTTTGCAAAAATGATTGCGACTGCGCCAAGGATCCTTCCGATAATGAGCTGCCACCGTGCAAGCGGTTTGGAAAGATAAATGTCGATGAGTCCCTTTTCCAGGGTTTCTGGTATGAGGCCAGCGGTTGCAATGATTCCGAAGAGAATAATCCCGGTGTACAGCCCGCCAGTGAGACTCATCTGCATCAAGTATGCGGCTTGCTCCAATTGGTCGATAGGTACGGGGGGCCCCATCGCTTGCGAAAATAGTGTTATCACAACGCCTTCCGCTGATTCAGCAGAACCAACGCTCAGAAGCATCACGAGTATGATGAGAGTTGAAATACCGGTGAGGATCAGCAGCGTGACACGAAAGAGGAGTTCGCGAATGGTGTGGCGAACAAGAGCGAAAAGAATCACTGTTTCACACCTTCCTTCAGGAGGTCAATGAACGAATCCTCCAAACTCTTCCTCAGTTTCGTCAATGAAGTGATCGAGACTCCGTGTTTTCGGAGGAGATCAATTGTTGCATTCAGATCCGCAGTGGTGCTCGATGCAAGTGAGATTGTCTTTCCTCGAACGGACATCTTCAGCACATGGGCAGATGCTTCTTCGGTAAAAGCTGGAGGCAAGGCTCCCTCAAAGGTGATCTCAAAAGATGATCCTTGAGTGGTCAGCTCTTCCACAGTCCCGACACGCACGAGACTGCCCCGGTCCAGAATTGCGACCTGATCCGAGATCATTTCAACTTCAGATAACAAGTGTGAGTTCAGGAAGATCGTCTTGCCCTGATACTTCAGACCTTTCAACACTTCCCGAATTTCCTTTCTTCCCACAGGATCAACTCCGTCGGTCGGTTCGTCAAGGAACAAAATATCCGGGTCGTTAATCAGCGCCTGCGCAAGTCCCACTCGCTGCAGCATGCCCTTCGAATATTTTCGTACCTTCATGCTGCGCCACTCGTTGAGACCTACCATATGGAGAAGATCGGGTATTCTCTCATCAAGAGTCTTCTTTGGAACATTGCTGAGTTCTCCAAAAAACCGAAGCACCTGTTCACCGGTAAAATATCCTGGGTACTTGTGGTTCTCAGGGAGATAACCTACTCGATCTCTTGTCTTCACATCCGGCACAGTGTGTCCTAAGATAGTTGCGGTTCCCTGGGACGGACGAACTATCGAAAGGAGGATCTTGATGATCGTCGTCTTCCCGGCGCCATTCGGTCCCAACAGGCTGAATATCTGACCGCCATCAATAGAAACTGAGAAGTTATGGAGCGCGTGTACCTGCTTCTTCTTCCGTATTCCGGAGTAGTATACTTTGGAAAGCGACTCGGCCTCGATTACCGACATATCAGTTTCTTACAGGGTGAATTTTACGCAGAATTGGAAATGATGATACCCAAATCAGTTCTCTCATGCAATCGGATCGGCCTTTCATTCCCTGTTGCCTCTTTCCGTCTCATGTGGAAGATTTTGTTGCCTTGAGGTGGTAGATTGGTATTCACAAACTGTTCAATAGTGACCACCTTCACTCGTGAACATTGCGGTCAGCCGATTTTGGGTGGTCTATGACACCAAAAGAGAGGATGATTCTGGCACCAAGTATGCCCGCAGTATTCATGAAATGAAATGTGAGACGCTGGAATAGGATAGTGATGAGATGATTCTGGAGAGAATAATGACTCCCCGCGGTGTCATTGCAAATATTTCCATGTTTCTGCGATCGACCGGGCCGTACATCGCCGGTGGACTGACTGTGGCTGAGGGATTGTTCGTTCTCATCAACCGCATTATCGATAATGCCGCACCCAAAGACGTTGTCTACGGGTCACTCGACATGGGCACATACACAGCCACGGGATTCATTCTCAGCGGACTAGCGCTCATTCTTTTGGTCCGGACTGGAAAGGCAAAGAGCATCCTTGCACGGATTTGTGCAAGTCTGATAATGTTGGGAGGGTTGATATTCCTCATCCAAAATTCGCTTTCTTCTTCCGCCGCCTTTAATGAGTTTCTAAACAGTATTCACAACGGTGTATCACATACTCCGTGGATGCAAACCAGCACGGCACTGATTTTTTTGATGGTTGGGATTTCGCTCTCTCTTCTCAGCTCCCAAAATTTCCGGACGACCCTTCCTCTTGAATTTCTCCTGGTGTTTTCCTTCACGGCCAGTATCGTCGGGCTGCTAGGAGGTATCACCGGACTTGATGAATTGGCAACACCGGCCGCCTACACGAAAATGGGATTTTTCACTGCGATCACGTTTATCATTCTGTGCGGCGGGTTAATCCTCACGGCGTATGGGCGGCAACAAGCTCCTATTGCCATTGAACAAAAACTCTTTGATGGACTCACTGCCGCAACCGTGGCCATCATTTCCATCTCGTTGCTTTCAGTTTCAGGGATTCGATCGCTCCTGCAAGCGAGTGATTGGGTCGAACATTCACGGAACGTGTCGCACCGCCTCTACGCGGTTGGTGCGAGAACAGTGGACGTGGAGACCGGAGCACGCGGTTATCTTTTAAGTGGTGACGAACAGTATTATGAACCGACAATGAAGGCAAGGGAAATTCTACCTGCCCTTGTCCATGAGATTGGAATCCTGACCCGAGACAATCCACGGCAACAGGAGTCCGTTGAATTGCTCGAGCAACTGACAAAGAATCGGCTTGAGTTTGCGGATCATCTTCGTCAAACGTTCAAACAAGGCGGACGTGAAGCAACCGATGTCCTCTTCAAGGCCGGTATGGAAAAAATGCTCACCGACAGCATTCAGGTACTCATTGGAAAGATGCTAGAGGAAGAGAATCGCCTTCTCTCCGAGAGGAAGGAAAACGAAGCGCGGCAGGCAAGTCTGACTCAGTTTGTTATCTATATTAGTCTTGCAGGGCAGGTTCTTTTGTTGTCTTTTGTCTTCGCCGTTGCGAAACGGGACGTGACGGGCCGGAGAAAGGCGGAGGAATTACTCCAACAGAAGACGGCAGAATTAGATGGGTATTTTAAGCATGCACTCGACCTGCTCTGCATTGCAGACATGGATGGGTACTTCCGTCGTTTGAATAAATCGTGGGAATCCACACTTGGTTATAGTCTGCGCGATCTCGAAGGAAAGCGTTTTCTCGATTTTGTCCACCCGGAAGATGTCAATGCGACGCTGGCAGTCATGTCTGACCTTGGAGAGGGGAAACTGATTCTCAATTTCACTAATCGATACCGGCACAACAATGGGTCGTACCGGTGGATCGAGTGGCGATCGTTTCCTTCCGGCAATCTCATTTATGCAACGGCGAGGGATATTACGGAGCGCAAATGTGCAGAAGAAGCGCTGCAGGCCTCGAAAACTCAACTCGAAGCAGCCAACAAAGAACTTGAGTCGTTCAGCTATTCTGTCTCACATGATTTACGCGCTCCGTTGAGAGGCATCGACGGTTTTAGCAAGGCCCTCCTGAAAGATTACGGTGAGATTTTGGACGATCAAGGAAAAGATTTTCTGCGGCGGGTGAGCGGTGCCACTCATCGAATGGCAGCCCTTATCGACGATTTGTTGAAGTTGTCACGCATCACCCGTACTGAGATGCAGCGTGAAAAGGTGAACCTCAGCAGGCTCGTAGCGAAGGCTGCTGAAGAGCTCCAACAAACACAACCGTCACGCAGCGTCGAGTTTATCATTGCCGATAAAGTGAACGGGATCGGAGATCCGCATCTATTGCGTGTATGCATAGAGAACCTGCTGGGTAACGCGTGGAAATATACCGGCAAGATCCCTGATGCAGAAATTGAGTTCGGCGTGAAATATGATGGGGAAGACACTGTTCATTTCGTCCGCGACAACGGCGCGGGGTTCGACATGGCGTATGTGGATAAACTGTTTGGCGCTTTCCAACGGCTTCATTCGACAGCAGAGTTCGAGGGGACCGGTATTGGTCTTGCGACTGTGCAGAGGATTATCCACCGCCACGGTGGTCGGGTGTGGGCAGAAGCTGAAGTCAACAAAGGTGCGACGTTCTATTTTACTTTGGCATCATAAACATGTGCAGCCCTGTTTTTTTGAAATATCTGGTTGGATGTAACTGACTAATTTCGTAACCCCTCACTGAAAAGAGTGACATGAAAAAGGATCAACGGGTTATACTACTGGTGGAAGACAATCCCGACGATGAGCTGCTCACCCTCAGGGCACTCAAGGAGAATCACATTAAGGTCGAGGTCGTTGTCGCTCACGATGGCGTAGAAGCCCTTGAGTATCTGTTCGGCACCGGTGCGTATCATGCTCGAGATCTCTCGATTATGCCTAAAGTTATTTTGCTCGACATCAAACTTCCGCGGATGGATGGACTCGAAGTATTACGCCGACTCCGGGCCGACGACCGAACGAAGTTGTTGCCCGTTGTCATTCTCACATCGTCAAAGGAAGAGCAAGACGTCGTTAACGGCTACTCGTCTGGCGCCAACAGCTACATTCGAAAACCAGTGGACTTCGACCAGTTTACTGAAGCCACCCGACAGTTGGGATTGTATTGGCTTGTCCTGAACGAGATACCTCCGCAAAAACGAGGATAGCATGGCGAAACCGCTTCGTGTACTCATAGTTGAAGACAGCGCGGATGACGCGCTCCTGTTGGTCAACGAATTGAAGAACGGAGGATATCAGTCGACGTTCGAACGTGTTGACACGAATGAAGGGCTGAAAACGGCCCTCGCGCAAAAAGAGTGGGATTGCATCATCTCTGACTACTCTCTCCCTCAATTCAGTGGCCTCGCGGCCCTTCGCGAAGTTCAAGATCGCGGTGTCGATATCCCGTTTATCCTCGTCTCAGGGACCATAGGCGAGGAAATTGCGGTCGAAGCGATGAAATCTGGAGCACAGGACTACATCATGAAGGACAAACTGGGGCGATTGGTCCCCGCAATCGATCGGGAGTTGGCCGAGGTCGAAGTTCGAAGGAAGAGACGCCAGGCAGAAAAAGCGTTGCAGCTGTCCATACGAAAGTACAAGGATATTTTCAATTTTGCGCCAATAGGGATTTATCAGTCATCTTCCGATGGCAGGTTCATTACCATGAATTGGGCATTGGCAGAAATCCTTGGCTACGAATCTCCCGAGATGATGATGCACTTGAACATGAGAACGGATGTCTATCTCTATCAGGAACAGCATGACGCTCTAATCGCCTTGCACGAGTCCGAAGCTTCTGCAGACGACCTTGAAATTCAGTGGAAAAACAAGGGAGGGACTCCGGTTTGGATACAACTCAATTCACATCCTGTCAGGGATGCGCATGGGAAGAACCTTCACTATGAGGGTTTCGTTCGCAATATTACGGAGCGAAAGCGTGCCGAGCAAGAACTTCAGAAATCAGAAAAAAGGTACAGGGATTTGATCGAGAGCTCACTTGTCGGGGTGTATACAACGAACCTCCGGGGTGAGATACTTTTCGTCAATGATGCGATGGCGAGAATGCTTGAGTATCACTCAAGGCAAGAATGCATGCAAGGTACTGCTCTGTCTTGGTATAAAAATCCTGATGATAGAAACCGTCTGATCGAATCACTAAAGGAGCATAGATCTATTCATGGTTTGGAAGTCGAGTTCTTAACACGAAATGGAACCGCGAAAACCATCCTCCTAAGTGCAACCCTCGATGGAGATGTGCTTTCAGGTATGGTTAGCGACATTACCCAACGAAAGGTAGCTGAGGAGAGCTTACGGCAGAGTGAGGAACGATTCCGCTTGATATCTGAGAACGTGATTGACATGATTGCCGTTCTGGATATCGACGGCAAGAGGTTATATAACAGTCCTTCTTACAAGCCTCTCCTTGGAAGCGATTTGGAGGCGCTGCATGGAACGAACTCGTTTGCAGAAATTCATGCGGAGGACAGGGAAAGAATCAAGAGCCTGTTCAACGAGACCGTACGTACAGGTGTTGGACAGCGGGCGGAATACAGGCTGGTGAGGAATGACGGCACGGTTCGATTCATTGAATCGCAAGGCAGCGTCATCAGCGATGCTGGCGGAAAAACCTCAAAAGTGGTTATTGTTTCTCGCGATATTACCGAACGCAAGAGACTTGAAGAACAGTTCCTGCATGCACAGAAGATGGAGAGTATCGGCACCCTTGCCGGAGGGATTGCGCACGACTTTAACAACGTTCTTGCCATCATTCTCGGATATCTCTCCCTGATCGGCAAGGGAAAAGTAGAGCCCGATAAACTATCGCACGCCATTGACACGATGACCGCTGCTGTCCAGCGAGGTGCCGGTTTAGTTCGCCAGTTGTTAACATTTGCACGAAAGAGTGAGGTACTTCTTGAACCAGTGATAATGAACGAAACGGTGAAGGAAATCGTCGATATGTGTACCCAGACCTTTCCAAAGACAATCTCTTGCTCGATTGAACTGGATATCGAAATTCCGGCTGTCATCACGGATAAAAATCAGCTTCACCAAGCCATTCTCAACCTATGCGTAAACGCACGAGACGCTATGAATGGCGACGGTTCGTTAGCAATAACCACTTCAGTTGTGAAGAAGGCGGTAATCCAAGAGCGACACACCGATGCAACTTTTGATGAATATGTTTGCATTACGATCAGCGACACCGGCTCTGGAATGGATGCCGCCACAAAAGCTCGAATCTTTGAGCCGTTCTTCACAACCAAAGGTGTTGGCAAAGGAACCGGTCTTGGCCTGGCAATGGTGTATGGTTTCATCAACCGTCACCGAGGTTTTATCGACGTGGAGAGTTCGCCGGGTAAAGGAACTACTTTCTTTCTTTATTTTCCCGCTCCTGCTTCGGGAGAACCGACATTGCAAGTCAAAGAAGACGTCGATGGAGTTGTGTCCGGTGGAAAAGAAACGATATTGTTCGCAGAGGATGAGGAATCGCTCAGAGAGTTGGTAAAGACCATGCTCGAAAGTAAGGGGTACAAGGTATTGATCGCCGAGGATGGCGTTCAGGCGGTGGAGGTTTTTGCATCACACGTGGAAGAAATTGCACTCGTTCTCACTGACCTTGGACTATCCCGACTTGATGGATGGGAGGCATTCCAGAAGATGAAGAAGATCAAGCCGGAAATTTCAGCCATCGTTGCTACCGGGTATATTGATGCAGGGTCTCGATCGGACATGTTGAGTCGCGGCGCCAAGGATATCATACAGAAACCGTATATGCCGAACAAACTTCTCAAGAGCGTGAGAGCGGCTCTCGATAGTCTGGAAAAAATCTCATAATCACCATTGCAGTGGAAAAGGGGGTGGAAACACCGAGTCGTCTTAAAACAAGCAGAATATCACATTCCCTTCAACGATACTTTCTCCGAACCCCACTTGTTATTAAGTCTGAGGTTTAATATATTTGTCAGAGCATTGAAGCAAAAGGAGCAGAAAAGATCTGCTTTTTTGTTGTGCTGAAATAGGACTGAATTGGTCGTATATTAAACATGGTCAGATTATCCAAAAAAGTCGAATACGGGATCATTGCAATGAAGCACATTGCGGCGTCGAGCCGACATGGCATAGTAACTGCAAAAGAAATTGCGGCAGAATACAACATCCCTTTTGAAGTTCTTGCAAAAGTAATGCAGAAGCTTGCAAAGGCCGGCTTGATACTCTCGCACCAGGGTGTGCACGGTGGCTACGCTTTGGCAAAGCATCCAAATGAAGTCGCGATTTCGACAATCATTCATGCCGTTGAAGGTTCTACTCCCATGATTGCTCAATGTATGACCGACGGTCCGGAAAGCTGCTGCGTATTCGATGTCTGCACGATCAAGCAGCCTTTGTATAAGGTTCAGGCGAATATCGAACTTGTTTTTCAGACGATGATGCTTTCTCAAATAGTATGATGATGTCTTGTTCAATGTTCAATCATAATTTCTTAAGCTAATGAAACCTCTTGAGTATGTTCTGACCAACGACAAGGAAGTTCTCTCCTTCTTGAAGACCCGTTTTCCGGTGTTCCATATGTCGAATATTTTTTTCCGCGATATTCAATATGGCATTCGGGAGATGTTTGACAGAAGGCAGCAAGTGAGAGTTGGATATGACGAAGCTGAAGTGATTGCAAGGGAATTTGCCTCGAAGCTTGAAAAGGAGAAGGTGTTCAAAAAAATTGACGGCCAAACATGGCTGGTGGATTATCCGGAATACAAAACGGTCTCAGTGAAGAAGCCGGTTGCCGCGAAACCTGCTGGCCCAAAACCGGCGGCAGGGGCTCCCGTGCAGGCTCGTCCCGCTGGCGGACTTCCTCCGCTGAAAAGTGGAACACCGGCAGGTGGGCTTCCTCCGCTGGAGAGCGCGAAACCAGCTGGTGGACTTCCGCCATTGAAGAGCGCAAAGCCTGTTGGTGGACTTCCTCCACTGAAGAGTTCTCCTGCCGTTGGCACCGCCGCGCCCAAACCTTCGCCGGCCAAAGCAGCGGCCGAGGCAGTTCCAAAGCAGCAACCCCCTGCAATGGAGGAACGACCCAATGCGGCGAAGCCTCTTCCGGCAGCTGAAGGCGAAAAGATTGCTCCACTCTCGTCGAC
>DASWHW010000100.1:0-14135 GCA_036397975.1 Bacteroidota bacterium | reverse complement strand
AACCCGGAAATTTACCTGAGCAGTGCTGACCTCATGGGAAGGAACCTGGATCGGCGCGTTGAACTTCTGTTTCCAGTGGAAGACCCAATCCTCCGCGACATGGTAAAAGCCGAAGCACTCGACGAGGGACTGACAGATAATGTACGCGCCCGCATCCTGCAATCGGACAGTTCTTACACCCGCTCAACAACTCTCAATGGAAGTGCCGCACTGGAAAGTCAAACGCGGCTGATCATGGCGAGACAAAAATCGCAGCGGATAACCCAACAGTCAGAGCAAACGGCGTCCTCTGGCTAGGCGGCCTTGGCTGATTTCTCAGTCGTTCTCATCCTTATGCCAAGTCGCGTTAACAAGCCGGATGGCAATTCTCCGCCGGCAAGAACGAACACGAAGTCGTTAGGAGTATCATGGAAGACCTTTTCGTTTTCTTGAATGATAACACTTCCGTCTTTGATTTCGACAACGCTGGAATTCATTATCGCGCTTATTTTCCGAGAAGCGATTGAGTTTTGAATATTCTTCTCATTCTTCTCTTTGATACGAACAAACTCGGTCCGACGATAGCTGAGCGTCACTTTGTTGCCCGGCTGCCGTGATAACGCCACCGCGGCCTCAATCGCACTGTCGCCTCCTCCTACCACAAGAATCTGCTTTTGCGTATAGGTTTCCGCCTCGATGAGGCGATACATTACTTTGCTTGTCTCTTCACCCGGGACACCAAGTTTACGCGGACTTCCTCTCCTACCAAGGGCGAGGAGCACGCTGGAAGCATGAACCGTCAGGTCTCCCGATCGAAGGGCTACACCCTGATCGACCACGTCGATCTGTTCAACTTTTCTTTTCAATTGAACGTTCAGCGTATAATTTGTGGCCAGCATATGCCAGAGGGAAAGCAATTCCTCTTTTGTAATTTCCCTAATCTTCAATCTTCCATACAGTGGTAAATCCAGAGGAGAGGTAAGAACGAGTTTCTGTCGCGGATAATGTAGTATAGTTCCGCCGATTCCCTCTTGCTCGAGAACTATGTAGCGAAGCCCTTTTGCCTGTGAAGCTAGCGCAGCCGCGATGCCTGCAGGGCCAGCCCCCACGATGGCGACGTCGTAACCATCGGGGCGACGTTGATGTTTTTGCGACGCCACATGATCAATTGACTTCATTGCCTGTGAAACCGCATTCTTGATAAGCCCGATCCCACCAAGTTCCCCCACGATGTAAACGCCATTTACATTTGTCTGGAAGTGACTATCGTATTGAGGAATTTCCATTCCTGCTTTTGGTATTCCAAAATCCATCACGATGGCACCAACCGGACATACATCGGCGCAGACTCCATGCCCGACGCATTTCATCCCGGAGACAATTGTGGCGCGACCGTTCACCAAACCCAACACATGCTCCGGACAAATCTCGACGCAACTGCCGCAGCCAATGCACGCTAATTGATTGATATGCGGATGCAACGTGACCGGAAGACCAAGCCCCGCCTTCTTGCTTTTTGCAAACGCTGTTGAAGTAAGCCCCTTAGCCCTATGAACACGTATCCAGTAAGGAACAGCTACAATAAGGATGAGAAGAACAAAAACTCCGTATGTCGCCAGACTCTCCATCATTTTTCCTTTTTGGTTTTCATGAGCCTATCCACGCTTGAGGTCTTTCCCTTGATGGCAGGATTCGCAGGTTATTTCCAGTGGTTTATAGCGTACGACATCTATATTTCCAGTTCGATTTTCAGTCGGATGACAAAGTCGACATTCAACCTTTTTGTGGCCACCCGTTAGTTGAAAGCGTGCTTTGTTGTGATCGAAGGATCGAGCTTTCCAATCAAACGGCTGATGACATGCTGCGCAATTCGTATTTCTGCCGCTGGCAAACTGGCGATCGTGAACTTCCTTATGACAAGACTCGCATTCTTGTGGTGCACCTTTATAGCCGACCGTTCGAAACAACTCTCCCTCTTTCAGCTTATGACATTGACGACAGTCAGCCGAAAGGTGTTTTCCAACAAGCGTAAATGAGAATTTGGAGTGATCAAATGTTTTTGGCTTCCAACTCTCTGTCGCGTGACAAGTTGAACACTCGTCCCCTTTTTTCTGACTAGCAAATTTTCCTCGATGCGGATCATCATGGCATTCTTTGCATTCCAACTTTCGAAAGGCAAATGTCTTCCGTGCAGGCTGTTGATGGCATTGAAGACACGCTGTTGCCTCATGCGCGCCTGTCAAAGGGAAACGTGAAGTTTGATGACGGATGAATGTAAATGTCGACGGTACAAACCCCTTCACCGTATGGCATTGTTCACAATCGTTCCTGAACTTTGCAAGGAACTCGCCCTTGTGTTCGTCCTTATGGCAATCCGTGCACCGATTATGTTCAAGTTTCAGTCTCCGCGATTTTCCAACACCATGACATTCCTGGCATCGAACCTGGGTATGGCGGCCCACGAGTTTGAAGCCGGTACGGTTATGGTCAAAACCACGCTGCGCCATTCCTCCAATCCAACCGCTCGTCGCATGACACGATTTACATGTTTCCGCAGCGAATTTGTCCTTATGCGGCGACGCATGACAAGGGGCGCAATCGACGAATGATTTCGTGCCGAGGACTCCCATACCTTCTTTTCCCGGAAGAGGGCGCTCTGAATGACACTTCTTGCATTCGACTTTCGTATGGATGTCCGTCAATACGAAACGTGTCTTATTATGATCAAATAGAGATGCCGGGGCAAACGCAAGCGTTGTATGACACGTCTGACAATCGCTCCCCATCGTGCCCTTATGATGATCTTGGTGACAAGAAAGACATTGTTTCTGAAGACCAAGAAACGATGTTCTCCCCTTGGCACGGACAATATTTAGAACATCTTGGTCTTTGATGTTCTTTGTAGCATGGCAAGCAACGCATTCAATGAAGTTGTGCTTTCCGGTTAACGAGTAACCGGTTTGTTTATGATCAAACGTCTTCGCATTGAATTGAACTGTTGCCGCATCCTTTCCCAAGTGCTCTTTGTGGCAGGCGATGCATTTTTTTTGACCGTTTAATGCATGGAAACCGCTTCGGGTGGCGATCGCTGTCCGGATCTCAGAGTGGCATGCGGCGCATTTTGCACCTGAAATTTCAGTCCCAACTTCATGACACTGGGCGCAATTTGTTAATCCTTCCAATGATTGGTGGGCTTTGGAAAGGTCGCCAGGGGAGAACTGTCCGAAAGCGGGAACACTATATATGAAACCGGCCAGGACAATGATGAGAAACCGTCTGGACACGGGAATCCACAACGGCGTGTTCACGACAAATTTCTCCTACTGCCAGCCCGGCATATCCTTTTTATCCAATCGGCAGTCATCGCGACAACTCCATCAAAACCTGACACTGAATTCTGCGAACATTGAATTGGAGTCAACGCCGTATCCCTGCAATCGCTCAAACGTCGTGATGAGACTTAGCTGACGGGTAATGAAGAAGAAAAGATCGGCACCAATAGTCGTCGACTTATTCTGGCTGCTGATACTCCGGACGTCGTACTGGTATTGTCGGTAGCGGACGCTCGCGTCAACCACTCCCGAAAAGTTCTTCGAGAGGCTCATACCATATCCCATTGAATGCTTATACCTGTTCGCATTAAGATCAAAGTTTGAACGAAGCGTAAAACCACTCTCGACTATATTCGCATATGTCACCGAGAAATTCTCTGAGTACTCTTGACCGAATCCTACCTCGGAGGACCGGGGCATAAAGGTATTATGGAGTGAAACTCCGACAGGGAACGTGAGATCGAGTGTCAACGAAACGCCTGTTCGGGCACGAGTATCAAGGAGTGAATCCGGGACTGATCGAACCAGAGAAAAGGGATAGACTGGCCTGACCGCGTTGGCCCCAATCCCGAGCGAAAACATGCGAACAAACCTGTATCGAATGTTGATGTTCGCATTGCTCAATGACGGCTGCAATTTGTATGCATCACCCACTTTCTTCCGAAGATCAATATCGCCCATGGCGAACAATGAAAAGCGACCATTTGCAAAAAGGCTTGCCTGAATACTCGCAACTTCACGATCAAGGTCTTTCTCGAAATACGTGCGCGCATATCCTGACGAGAGCGTGAGGTTGATCGGACCGTCCTGTTGGAATCGAGCGAATACAGCGACTTTTCGATATGCCGTTGAGAATCCCTCTCTGGCGAAAGTCGGGTCGTAGCCGACTATCCCGCCAATCGCTACCCTCCCGAATTGCTGGGAAAGAAGAAAACCGTCGACATATCCGACTGATGAGAGGAAGCTCGGAATAATCCTCCCCACTGACGCAGCGGTGATTCCATTATCAAAGGATAAAGACAGTCTGTAGATGCGGGTTTGATTGATCGCCGAACTTGCGAATGGACCTGCGCCCCCGGTCGATAGAAGTCGAACACTAGAGTATGAATCGAACGACAGCGGTATATCCCGTGCCTCTGCACGCAAGTTCAGAATTACACCCGGCTGGTCTATGTTGAATGCCGGTGTAGCGTAGCGAATTGCATAATACTGCACGCTGGCCCTGCCGCCAACATCGACAACTGGAGGGAGGATTTGTTTCCTCCCTTGTTGAAACGAAGTTGAGTTTATCGATGGTGATGTCTCTTGAAGAGCCAATCCTTCCCGGGACTCCCCATCGACAACAAATGCAACAAGTCGATCACCGACCTTTACATCTGTCTTTTGATTCAACACGCGCGCTACAGATGACCTTGAACTCACCGCATAAACTCTTAGCGTAGCTGTCGTGTCTCGTTGAGAGAGAACAAAAAGATCCGTCGAATTCGCCACACCTGTGTTTCTGCCGAGTGATGTGTACACTGCATCAGCAGCGATATACGTTACTGTCCCGGAAACGACCTTGTCCTTTGACCAGGAAGCAAATGGGAGAAGTACGAGCGCTATGGCAATAGTCTTTTTCATTCCTACACATTCCTATGGCAATTGTAGCATGAGGTAGCCGTATAGACATATCCCGGAACTCCATTGTGTTCCGGATCGACATTGCTCTGACGGTGTTCATGACATGTTATGCATGTAAAATCTCCGAAATTCGAGGGCGACAGATGACACTGCGAACAGAGCGTCCACTTTCCCCTATGTTTCCCTGAATAGATCCTGAAATACTGTGCATCGTGCGCAAATGTGGATGGAGCCCATGCAGCGGTACTATGGCACAAAACGCAATCGTGGCTGAACCCAGGAACAACATGATTTGGATTGGTTGCGCTGTTGAAATCCGTTGCGTGGCACTGATAGCAATCATTGTACACTAACTGATAGTTGCCGTTCACGTGACACGATTGGCACGAAGCCGTGGTGTGTGCTCCAGTCAAAGGAAAATTCGTTGTCGCATGGTCGAACGTTGCCGGACTCCAATTCATTGTTGTATGACATTGGGTACAGTTGTGACTGAAGTTCCCGGCAACATGGTTGGGATTCGTAGAACCATTGAAGTCCGTTGCATGACACTGATAACAATCGTTATACACCAACTGATAGTTTCCGTTCGTATGGCATGTCTGACATTGAACCGCAATATGCGCACCGGTCAACGGGAAGTTCGTCGTCGCATGATCGAACGATGTTGAATTCCAGTTGACCGTGGAATGACATTCCACGCAGTTATGACTGAAGTTTCCTGTCACGTGATTTGGATTCGTTGTTCCGGTGAAATCTGTCGCGTGGCACTGGTAGCAATCATTATACACCAGCTGGTAGTTTCCGTTTGTATGGCACGTCTGGCATTGAACCTCAATATGCGCACCGGTCAACGGGAAGTTCGTTGTCGCATGATCAAACGATGTTGAATTCCAGTTCACGGTGGAATGACATTGCACACAATTATGACTGAAAGTTCCTGTCACGTGATTGGGATTCGTTGTTCCGTTGAAATCTGTCGCGTGGCACTGGTAGCAATCATTATACACCAGCTGGTAGTTTCCGTTTGTGTGGCATGTCTGACATTGAACCGCAATATGCGCACCGGTCA
Organism: Bacteroidota bacterium; assembly: GCA_036397975.1. Taxonomy (GTDB): domain Bacteria; phylum Bacteroidota; class Ignavibacteria; order UBA10030; family UBA6906; genus SZUA-287. Next base: position 8,132 of record DASWHW010000100.1, on the reverse strand, counting down.
ACGGGAAGTTCGTTGTCGCATGATCGAACGATGTCGAACCCCAGTTGACCGTATTGTGGCATTGAATACAATCGTGACTGAAGTTTCCTGTCACGTGATTTGGATTCGTTGTTCCGGTGAAATCCGTCGCATGGCACTGGTAACAATCGTTATACACCAACTGGTAGTTGCCGTTGGTATGGCAATCCTGACACTGCACCGCAATATGCGCACCTGTCAAAGGAAAATTCGTTGCCGCATGATTGAACGATGTTGAACCCCAGTTGACCGTATTGTGGCATTGAATACAATCGTGGCTGAAGTTTCCTGTCACATGATTTGGATTTCTTGTCCCAGCAAAATCCGAGGCATGACATTGATAGCAGTCGGTGTACACGAGTTGGAAGTTTCCGTTTGTATGGCACGTCTGGCATTGAACCGCGACGTGAGCACCGGTCAACGGGAACGCTGTCTTGTTGTGGTCAAACCCTCCACCTGACCACCGCATAGCCGTGATCTCATGGCAACTCTCACAATCGGTTGTGAAACCCGCACTCACGTGGTTGGGATTTTTTGCACTCACGTAGTCGGGCCGATGGCAGTCGACGCACGAAGTGGGTACGCCAGCGTACTGACGGACGTTCTCGGCTTTATGGCATGACACGCAGGAAGCGCTTGCATGTCTACCTAAAAGAGGGAACCTTGTTTGCTGGTGTTTTTGCACCATGTCCGGAATCTTCCATGACTGAGGCCTATGACAGCGCTGGCAATTGTCCCCCAGCTCCCGCTTGTGGACGTCGGTATGGCATGAAACACATTCAGACTTTTGCTTCGTGAACCTGAGTTCTTTATGGCATGATTCACATGATGTGGCCTTGTGTCCCCCCTCAAGTGCAAAACCGACTTTTGTGTGATCAAACGGTGCATCTCTTCTCATCGTCCACGTGTCGGGCGCGTGACATGTTTGACAATCGAACTTTATTGGTCCGTGAGGAGATTCCTGAGCATGCGCTGTCCCCTGATGCATGACAATCAACAAACACCAGCAGAAGATTGCTTGGTATCGCGCTACTCGAGTATAAAACATCCCACTCTGAACATAGGATGTTGCAAACGTGGTCACGGGACTGCTGCCGGATTAGTTATAGTCTTGATATGTTCTTTCGACTTCTTTGCGAGATCACTCTTAGGTTGATATTCAATGACCTTTGACCAGTAGGCTATTGCAGAATCCTTCACTCCCCTGTTCGCGTACAGAGAACCGATGTTATAGCAAGCCTGTATGTTTTTCGGTTCGTTTTTGGAAACAATTCTACTCTGCTTCATCGCTTCATCAGCCCGTCCATCGGAATACAGACACAGCGCATAATCAATTCGTGCCACGTTGTTCGAAGGCATTCCTTTGAGACCGATCGAGTAGTATTCCAAAGCGCCCTTGAGATCATGACCATCCTGCAGTAATCTTGCCAGCTGTAATGCGGAGGCGGATTCCTCAGGGTTGTTTCTGACGACGTCCTTCAAATGTTTTATATGAGCAGTCAGTTCCTTGCTCACATTGTCTTTTGTTGGCGCAGGAAGAACGCCGTTGGTTTGATTCTCCGTCTTCTTTGTTTCTAATACCTTCGTTCCTTGTTGGGGGGATGGAGATTTTCCAAGCGCGAAAATACCGACCACAACAATCACTGCACCCAAACTTGCAGCCAGAATTTTATTTCTCGTCTCTTTGGCCATTCTTTGTCTCAAAATATCCATCGATATCCCAGAAGAATCGTAACAACGACATGCGCTGCTAAGGTCAAAAACATTATGACTGTGAACGGCAAATGGATCACGTGCCAGTAGTGAAACATCCTCTCCACCTGTTTAAAGACCGTCATTTTTTGCAGGAGAGAACTTCGACTCCTGGCAGCGTCCCCAAGTTGCATTGACTGCGTGTGGTTCAGGCCCTGCGTTCCAACAATCCTTCGTATCGCCCTTCGGATTTGTCCTTTTGATTGCTGCAGACGTACCAACACGGAAACCGTCTGCGTGATTGACTCAGGCGGAGCAATTGAATTATAGAAACCATCCATTGCAGCCATCAGTTGAGCGCCATGTTTGTTTGCTCCGAGGACTTCCCCTAGTCGGTCCAACTCATCTTGCATCTGCTGGGCCGTGAGTTCGGTCCCTTTGATATTCCGAGGCATCAACGAATACAGGTATCGTCCAACAATGCCGCTGCCGGCTACCGAAAGCATCGACCATAAGCTGATCGCCGCAATCCCTCCAGCCTTAAATGTCGTATGATAAACCACGAGCACGGGGCCCAACAGGCACAACGCTATATGAAACTCGAGCCACCGTGAAAGCATCCCCAATTTCCAGAGCTTCCTAATCCTCTTCCTGGTGGAATACGTTATTACCCCGATCGTAATCATGGCAGAGCCCAGAATTCCAAGACCATGACTGTATGATCCCGAGGCCTTCATGGTTCCATGATCGGCGCGAAACGCACGATGTTCCACTGATGACGAATAATAACCGAAACCACGAATTCCCAAAACGGCAACTGCGCTGAGAGATATCATGAACAGAAATATGACAAAAATCTTATGAGACAACAGTTCCTGTTACGACTTAGTGTTCGAAAATGCCATTCAGTCAAGAGATGTGCCCCCTCTTTCATTGCAAGAAAATATCGCACTCTGATGTGGCAAAATGCAGAAAGGCTCTTCACCGAGTAAAGAACCTTCCCGCCGTTTCTTTGTTTTTTATGTTACTTCAGTAATACCATTTTCTTCGTCTGCGTGAATCCGCCTGATTTCAGGTGGTAGAAGTAGATGCCTGAAGCAAGACTTCTTCCACCGGATAGCGAAGCCGCGTCGAAGCGCACCTCGTACGATCCCGCCTTCTTGAATTCATTGACGACGGTCGAAACCTCACGCCCTGTAATATCGAAGATCTTCAAACTGACATCCCCATCCTGAGGGATCGCATACCGAATCATAGTAGACGGGTTGAATGGATTCGGGTAATTCTGCATAAGCGCATAAGCTTCTGGAAGAAGCTCGTTGATTTGCTGCGCGCTGAATACGGAACCGGTTTCCTTGATCCAAAGTTGCGAGATAATAGCTGATCCTTCAGCCCGCCGATTGACGCTGACAGAAATATCGCCGTTCGCGAATGCGGTCTTTGGCATCTTCAACCAACCTGTTGTGCTGGGATTCTCCGTGACATTCACCGGATCGTGAAGACGTTCGCCATTCACCGTGAGATCCTGCATCCGGCGTGCACCATCATGTGCAACGTATTCAGCCTGGATTTCATACTCGCTCTCCGGGTTCAATCCGGTAAAGCGATATTGGACGGATGACGCATGCTCGTTCGCCGTTTGAGCGGGCGAGCCAGCCCACCGGACGGCGCTTCCCTGAACGAGATGCGCATCCTCCAATGCGTTTGCGCTTCCGGCATTCTCCCAGTAATACATCGGCAGGGAGAACTGCGTCTGCGACACAATCTTTTCATCCCGGTAGGACGGACGGGATTCGATGACATACTTATACGACCCTGGCTGTACCAGTTTCCCTTCGTCATCGCGCCGATTCCACACAAGAGATTTGGTGCCCGAAACCATCCAGGAAGAATGCAGCGTGCGGATAATGTTTCTGTGTTCATCAAATATCTTCACAGCGACATCGGCAAAATCCGTAAGAACAAAATCATTCTGCACAAGTGAGACATTGTTATCTGTCCGGAAATCGATATCCCGCATCGCCAAACCCAACGTCCGACGCTGCGCACCGGTATCTTCAGACCAGCGCTCCACCGCAAACATCTGATCAAATCCCGACCAAAATGTGCCTTGCCCATCAATCTCAATTTTCCCAAACGGAATGTCGATATATGCTAATGATGTAAATACCTCCGGACCACCCTGTTGATCCAACAGCTCAAGAGAGGCGGTGAACTTCATCAAAGAGGAGTTCACGTTATCGACGATATAGATGTTTCCGAAATGGTCGACTTTGAGGGCGGTAAAATACTGATGATTTGTACCCTGGTATTCCTTTATAAAGGACAAGCCAGTTCCGTTATCTTCGAATAATCGGACCCGCTTCGCAATCTTATCAACTACATAGACAAGTCGGCTGCTCGCACCATTCCACTTCCCGACCGCAAGAGAGGTCGGACCGTCGAATCCCTCGAACGTCGCAACCCGTGCTGCGCCCGAAGACGAAAGCAAGTACTTGTAGATGGAATTTGTTGAGGCATCCGCTACGTACAGAAAATCATCCTGCGTGGCGAGCGGTGTTCCGTTGTCGCTTAGGGAAATGTCCGTCGGGTTCGTGATTCCATCAATCGTGAACTGGGGTTGGAGCTGTGCATTTTCATCAGTGCCCACCACCCGGAGAACGGAGATACGTTTAAAGCCCGACTCGCCAACAAATACCCGACCATCCGCGTCAACGGCAATCGATGTCGGACCCTGTACATCGGTGTATGCTTTCACCCACCGATCGAGGTTTCCATAGACGATTCTGTTCCAGGAAGGGTCGACGGCAAACTGGATATAGGTAGCGGTAACATAGGGTGCCCTGTCCATATAATGTGCCGAATAATAGGAAGCAGTCCGTTCAGGGGCCCCGAACAACCAGCGATCGATGCGGGATTTGGTGACTCCTCGCGAGAGCCGTTCAATGGAATACTCTCGGCTGACCGGAGTTTCAATGAATGTTTCTCCTACCGTTACTCCACTCTTCTTTTGAAAGATCGCAGAGGTCGATACCGCGGGAAGATATGGGACAGCGCCGGAGACAACCTGCCACGACGAACCAATTTTCTTTAGTTGCAACTCCTGTCCGGTTGAGAACGACACTTTTGCATTGCCGTTTTGTATATCGACGTTATGCGTAGCAACTGTCGCCCGTGTTGTCGCAGTCATCAGTTGTGAGGCCGAGAGCGTGGCAGCCAGATGTCCCTGGGCAACGGAGGCCGATGCCCTTCCTTGCGCAACCGCCTGCAGATCGTCGACGATGAGCTCCACGACGGCGCGATCAGAAACACGTGCCCAATGAGCACCGAGTCGCTCCGGGGACGAGGACTCTCCAGCTGATCCGTCCGCAACGCCGCATGCCGTTAAGACGACAAAAAATGTAAGTAGCCTGTTCATACAAACCTCCCCAATAGTGTGTAAGGGTTACCGTTAAATCAAATCGAGAATTTTAGTCCTGCCTGTAATATATCTGCGCTGAAATCCAGCGTGTTGAAATATCTGAAATATGTAATCTCGAACGACGAATTCTGGAGGAACTCCAGGTCCGGATTGCTCTTGCCAAGTCCGCGGAGCAGCCAAGTCAATGAAAATCCGAAGTTGTTGGAATTAAATTCCTTCAGCTTGTAATCTGATGTTCGGTAGTCAGCACCGAGATACTGTGTACCGATATACCGGTCTTGATAGAACTTGGCCGCCGACTGTGTGTAATACCTGAAGTCAACACCGAAGATCAGATCATTCACGATGTATTTGTTTAATCGCACCTCGATGGTCGATGATCGAACCTTCCAGTCATCGAAATAGAATCTATAGCTTCCCATGATCGATGCTTTCACCGAAGGGAGCATTTGGCTGATTTTTGCCGTCCCAGCGGAACGATATCTTTTCGAAGGATGGAGTTCATCGATCTTGATGAATGCGCTGTCCGATCGAGGATATACGGCAACTTGTCTATACGGGTCGCTCAGGAACCCGGAGAGATACGTGAAATCACCAAAGACATCCAGCACAGTGTTTGCCGACAATAGCTGCGTCAGGACGACTGCGCCCGTGTAGACTTTCTTTTTCTGGGTCAACAGATCTCCGGTTGGCGTTATCTTCCCCACTTCGTCAGCGTTGTATTGGCCTCGAAAAGTCAGGGTGGTGTTTTTATCGAACAGCTCTTGCGTGAAAGTTCCAATGACGGAATTGGAAATGTAGTCTACTTCCTGACTTCTGTAGAAATTTGCCGCCATCGAAGAGTACTGTCCCAGGCCTTGTTCCACGCCAACGATCATCTGTCCACGGTTCTTTTCAAATGGCTTGTTGATGTTCCGCTGAGGACGCGTGGCTCCGGTCACGGCTGTCACTGCCGGAACGGTGACATTGTCGAGTTCGATGTCGACGAGAAGAACGGTCTGTTCGAGAATTTTCTTCGCGAGATTAAAGGAGGTCGTCACGACCGAATTCTCACCGCTGTCGGTAAAGTAATACGTGGTAAAGCCCATTTGATCGCTTCCCTGTGTCCACCCAAACGAGCAGGGGATCAGGAACAGCGTCAGGAAAACACCAAATGTCAACCGGGGATAGTTCATTACAGTCCTCATTGTTTATTTCGCGCAACCACATCCGCCGCCGATACCCACAGCACCACCGATGCTGCCTTCGCGCGTGGAAAAGAACTTCTGTTCAAGGGATTGCTTGGAAAACTGATTAGCTCTCTCCATGATCGGATCAGCAAGCTTTTCTCGTTCATAGCCTTTCACGATTGAGCATCCCTCAAGAACTGCTATCAAGCCACAGGCGAAAATCAATTGAACAACTATTTTCATTGCAGAGCCTCAATGTGTTTTACGATTGTCTCGAATTCCGAATCAGCATAGCCTATATGGAGGTAACGGACAACACCGCTTTTGTCCACGATGAGTGCCGACGGCATTTCCGGTACGTCATATTTTGCCGCAACTTTTTTCTCCGGATCGAATAGGGAAAGAATCGGAATATTCAATCGTCGGAAAAAATTAAGCGCATTTTTACGGTCGTCGTCAATATTGATGCTGACAACCCGGACATTCTTATGCGTTCGTTCAATCTGTGCAAGCTTCGGGAGTGACCGTTTGCAGGGTGCACACCAGCTTGCCCAAAAGTCGATGATAACAACCTGCCCCTTGAAGTCAGACAATGAGTACGATTTAGCACCGTCCAGAGTCAGAAGGGTGAAATTGGGCGCGGTCTTACCAACCATTGCCTGGTCGAGCGCATAAGCGCTTGTGCAGGCAATGGCCGCAACAATTAAGACGATAAACGAACGCCAGATCATTGTCCCCTACCGCAGAGTAGTATTGGAATACTGTGCACCTGCATCGAGCCACTCGATAATCGTTAGCAGATCTCGATTCTCAACTCGGAACACATCCACAAAGCCATTTGTCTCTCTCGTCCACACCTGGCGATGATCATAACTCGGAATCCTGAAATCCTGATTATCGGTTCGATTCAGCTGCCGGTGATACAGAACCCACATCAACGGACTGGGACGGGAACCGCTCTGCGAAATGTAATCCATCGATCCGTTCGAAGGGGTGCGATACCGGGAATCCATCGCCAGCGAGTCATACACCGATGTCGTCCCGTTCGAGTTCGAAGTCGGAGGTGTAATGTCTGACGCAAGATTCTGGAGTCGCAATCCACCAGCTGGTGAGGTTGCACTATGGCAGCTTACACAACGGGATTCGAAAATTGCCTGAACGGTATTTGCGCGAGACGGGTTATACCGATCAAAGAAATCAACAGTATCGGTACGAGCCGCCGGATGAGACAAAACGTCGTTCGCATCGTCAAACCCAGCATCATACATTTGTCCTGTTGCCATGTTTTGGACCTGGGCAACCGGCGTGACTTGCAATTCAGTAATAATGCGATCGCGTGAATGCGAATCATGACAACCCGTGCACAGTCGCCTTTCACCAGGCATCACCTGAACCCACGTGGTCTGGTTCACCAACAACATGCCATTCTCATCCAGCGTTTGCATATGCAATGAACGGTTTGCAGGCACACGAACTGAGAAGGAGCCATCGGAACGCACGGGGGCGTAACCAACGACCCGCTGTTTCTCAAAGTTTGTGTCACCAATCGGACCTCCTCGCTTACTGCTTGAGCGCGGCAGCGGGACGGCTTCCAACACTCGCAGGTACTTAGCCTGTCCCAGCGAACCATCGATGTTGACAAAATTCTTATCCGGTCGAAGCTGACCGTCGTTCGTCGCACGATCATAGACATTTCCGTCGAAGAAAGTGCCGAATTGATCTCCACTTGCAATGCCGGCTGCCACATTAGGATCCATGGGGATGATGTTCGGAACACCGCCGGGCAGATCACTGCGGGGAACAACCGGAATCGGATCGTACTCATTAAAATT